>JASHQV010000368.1 GCA_030038955.1 Solirubrobacteraceae bacterium | reverse complement strand
CGATCCTGCCGTGCCCGTCGAGCCTCGTGGAGATCAACCACTCGCTGCAGACGGCGTTTGCGTGGCAGCTGGGGACGACCCTGGAGCGCGTGCAGACGGTCCTGGTCGCGCCCGGGGTCGTATTCGTCGGCCCGCACGACTCGATCGACGGCGGCATAGCGCCGCCCCCCTTCAAGTTCACGGCGCACCTGGTGCGGACCGTGGGGGCGTGGAAGATCTACCGGGTGGCGCGGGCCGGGCAGCCGCTCGGGCGGTGCGTGGGCGCCTAGCGCCCACCGGCCGTGTGTGGGGCGCCCAACGCTCATACAGGGCGGTGTGTGGGCGCGTAGCGCTCATACAAAGCGGTGCGTAGGCGCGTGGCCGTCGCCGGCCGTGCGTGGGCGCATGGTGGCTGCGTCCGCGGTGCGCAGCGGGTAGCGGGACCAGGCCGAGGCCCGGGCTGCCTCGGGGTCGTGCTGGTGTTTGACCCCGAAACCCGCGATGACGCCGGTGCTGAGCGGTTGTTCGTGCTCCTGCGCGCAATCTGCGCTCAAACTCGCTGCGGTGCGCGTCAGAGCACGCAAAACGTGCTCTGACGCGCAAATTGGAGACGTCTTGCCCGGATTGCGCGCAGGAGCACGTCGTTCCTCGATCGTTCCTCAAATCCAGCCCGGTCGGCTCCGAATCCCGCGCGGTCGGGCCCTGGTTCCGGCCCGCCCGCGTCGCCTTCACTGCAAGATCGTCGCAAGCTTCCGTCAGCCTGGCGAACCCGCATCGGCCGGGATCGGGATCGCCGCTGCGACGAACGCGCAGGCGTCCGGCCGCCCACGCAGAATGTCGAACGCATGATCGTCCTCGGCATCGACCCGGGCACCGCCAGCACGGGCTACGGCGTGGTGCGGAGTCACGGCGCACGCCTGCGGGTGCTGGAAGCCGGCGTGATCCAGACACGCCCCGGAGTCTCGCTGGCGACGCGGCTGGCCGACATCCACGCGCAGGTGGGGGAGCTGCTCGACCGCCACGAGGTCGACGCGATCGCCGTCGAGGAGCTGTACTTCGGGATCAACGTGCGCACCGCGTTCGCGGTTGGTCAGGCCCGCGGCGTGGTGCTGCTGGCGGCCGGCGAGCGCGGTCTGCCGTCGGGCTCGTATACACCCCAGCAGGTGAAGGCCGCGGTGTGCGGCAGCGGCGGCGCCGACAAGCAGCAGGTGGGGCGGATGGTGGCACGGCTGCTGGGGCTGCCCGAGCCGCCGCGACCCGACCACGCCGCCGACGCGCTGGCGGTGGCGGTCTGCCATCTCAACGGCGCGCCGCTGGCCGTGGCGGTGGAGGCGGCGTCATGACCGCCTCGGCGGGCGGAACGGTGGTGGCGCGATGATCGCCCCAGCCGAACGGAGCGCTGGCGGCGCCACGATCGCCCTGGCTGAGGGGGCGGCATCGTGATCGCCCTGGTGAGCGGCACGGTCGCGGTCCGCCGCGGCGACCACGTGGTCGTCGACTGCGGCGGCGTCGGCTACCGGCTGGCGGTGTCGAGCGAGACGCTGCGGCACGTCCCCGCGGTCGGCAAGCCGGCAACGCTGCACACGCACCTGACGGTGCGTGACGACGCGCTCGCCCTGTATGGGTTCGCGACCGAGGAGGAGCGTGAGCTGTTCCTGATGCTGCTCGCCGTCCAGAGCATCGGCCCCAAGGTCGCGCTGGCGGTGCTGTCGGGCGGCCCGCCGCGGGAGCTGCTGGGCGCGATCGCCGCCGGCGACAGTGCTCGCTTCCAGGCGGTCCCCGGGATTGGCAAGCGCACGGCGGAACGGATCATCGTCGAGCTGCGCGAGAAGGTCGGCAGCTCGCGGGTGGGCGGGCATGAATTCGCCATCCGCGTGAGTCGGTCGGACGACCCGCGCGCGGTCGCGCGCGAGGGGCTGATCGGGCTCGGCTACAGCGCTCAGGAGGCCGACGAGCTGCTCGACGGCGCCGCCGGCGAGGAGCCCGAGGAGCTGATCGCCTCGGCGCTCAGGGGTGCCCGACGGTGAGTGGCCGGATGATCCGAGCTGCCGTCTTGCAGGCGAGCCGAGAAGGCGAGCGGCGGCGATGACTGAGGATGCGGTGATCCGCGTGCAATCTCCGATCGCCCTACCCGAGGACGACCTCGACCGCTCGCTGCGCCCCCGCCGCCTCGAGGACTTCATCGGCCAAGAGGCGCTCAAGGACCAGCTGTCGGTGTCGATCGCCGCCGCCGCCAGCCGCGCCGAGCCGCTCGACCACGTGTTGCTCGCCGGGCCGCCCGGCCTCGGCAAGACCTCGCTGGCGCAGATCGTCGCGGCCGAGCTCGAGGTGCCGTTCGTGCCGACCGCCGGCCCGGCGCTCGAGCGCAAGGGCGACATCGCCGCCTACCTGACCGCGCTCGAGCCGCGAGCGGTGTTCTTCGTCGACGAGATCCACCGGCTGCCGCGGGCGCTGGAGGAGACCTTCTACCCGGCGATGGAGGACCGCTGCCTGCCGATCACGGTCGGCCAGGGCGCCGGCGCTCGCGTCGTCACGATCGACCTTCCCCCGTTCACGCTGATCGGTGCCACCACCCGCACCGGCCTGCTGTCGACGCCGTTGCGCGACCGCTTCGGGATCCAGCACCGGCTCGAGCACTATGGCGCCGAGGAGCTGGCGCGGATCGTCCGCCGCTCCGCGCGGCTCCTGGACGTGAGCATCGAGGACGAGGGGGCGATCGCGATCGCGCAGCGGAGCCGCGGCACGCCACGGGTCGCCAACCGCCTGCTGAAGCGCGTGCGCGACTACGCTGAGGTACGCGGCAGCGGTGTCGTCAGCGCCGTCGTGGCGGGCGCCGCGCTCGACCTGCTCGAGGTCGACCACGAGGGGCTCGACCGCCTCGATCGTGAGATCTTGCGCACGATCTGCGAGAAGTTCTCGGGAGGGCCGGTGGGGCTGTCGACGCTGTCGGTGTCGGTGGGGGAGGAGCAGGACACGATCGAGGACGTGTACGAGCCATACCTGCTGCAGCGGGGGCTGATTGAGCGCACCCCGCGCGGGCGGGCGGCGACGCGGCGGGCGTTCGCGCACCTCGGCCTGGAGCCGCCCGGGCCGCCTTCGCTCCTGTAGGCGTCACGCCGGGCGGGATCCTCGACGTGGCGCACATGTTGCGCCTATATGAAGCGTTATGTGCGTCACCCCCTGAAGACGCCGCTGAGGCGCCGCGCCCGCCTCGGGGAGCACAGCTCCCGCGTTGGCCCAAGACAAGCCCTTCATGAGCCCCTCTATCCTCAGCCACCGATGGCCCACGAGCACTACTTCATCTGCCCGCACTGCGGCAACCGGTCGATGGGCACCGATCGCAACGCTGGCTTCCGGCGCGAGGCGCGGGGCTGCGAGAAGTGCGGGTTCGCGTACCTGTTCGAGCTGCTCGACGACTACTACCCGGCCCCCAACGCCGCTTTCTTCACGTGCGACAAGTCGGGCCGGATCGTCGACTGCGGCCGCGGCTCGTTCGAGTTGACCGGGCTGAAGACCGAGGCGACGATCGGCAGGCTGCTCGGCGAGGCGCTGGGGCTGACGTTCGAGGACGGCACAGACCACGTGGCGACGGCGCTGGAGTGGGAGGTGCGCGTCAGCGGCAAGCCGGCCGAGCTCGACGCCGGCCCGGAGCGCGCCGGCGCCGTCGCCGACATCTTCCCCGCCTATGATGACGACGAGGGTGGGGTGCTGGTGGTGCTGACGCCCACCAACCACCACTGACCTCCACCGCCGGCGTGCGTGGCGACACCAGCGTCTCGCTGCGCCAGCGCCGAGCCGCACGAGACTGTCCGGAGACCGTCTAGCATCCCCAGAGCCAGATGACTGATCGCCAGCGCAACGGCCTGATCCTGCTCCTGGTGGCGGGGCTGATCGCCGCCTCGGCGGTGATCATCGCCACTTACAAGACGGTGCTCGGGCTGGACCTCAGGGGCGGCGTCGAGCTCGTCTACCAGGGTGAGCCGACGGCACAGTCGAAGGTCACCCAGGCCTCTCTGAGCCGTGCGGTCGACGTGATGCGCAACCGCGTCGACCAGCTCGGCGTGACCGAGCCCGAGATCCAGACCTCGGGCTCGAACGAGATCGACGTGCAGCTGCCGAACGTCACCAACATCGGCCAGGCCGAGCGTGAGGTCGGCAGCACCGCGCGCCTCGAGTTCTACGACTGGGAAGCGAACGTGCTGATCCCGAGCGGCAAGCACGGGGCGGCACAGACCGTCGCCCACCAGCTGCAGACCGACAACACCCAGGCGGTAGACGTCAGTCAGGGCGCCGGCAGCAGCACCGGGCCGGGAGGCAACAGCTCGGAGGCGGGGGCGATGGGGCTCTACCAGGCGGTCCTGTTCGCCTCGAAGCAGCCGTACAAGCCGAGCGGCGACAACGCTCGCCTAGGCCCCGAGTACTACCTGTTCGGCGCGCCCGGCAGCCAGATCTGCGCGCAGGCCGCGAAGGCCGCCGGCAAGAAGCCGGCGGCGGGCGTGCACTGCCTGCTCGCCGGGCCGCTCGATCCCGGTGCGAATGTGAGCCGGTCATACGCTTTGGCTCAGCTCTACCAGGGGCTTCCCACCGCTGTGCTGTCGCTCGTGCATAGCGAGGGCGAGGTGCTGGTGATCCAGCAGGGCACGGTCGTGCTGCAGGCGGTGCCGTCGAGCTTCTCGCACTGGCCGTCGTTCGGCACCGACCCCAACGCTGGCTACTACGTGCTGCGCGACCACGTCGCGCTGTTCGGCAGCGAGATCTCGAACCCGGTGGAGAGCACCGGTTCGAACGGCCTGCCCGACGTGGAGTTCGGCTTCAGCGGCAATGGCGCCAGCGCGTTCCAGAAGGTAACCGCTCAGATCGCCAAGCGCGGCGAGCTGGTCAGCATCGGCTCGCAGGCGCTGTATCAGCACTTTGCCACGGCGCTCGACCAGCAGCTGGTCACGGTTCCCGAGATCGACTACAACCAGTATCAGGACGGCATCACCGGCGGCCAGGGCGCTGACATCACCGGCGGCTTCACCACCACGAGCGCCAACCAGCTCGCCCAGGAGCTACGGCTCGGGGCGCTGCCGATCAAGCTGAAGCAGATCTCCTCCTCGCAGGTGTCGGCGACGCTCGGGCAGCAGGCGCTCCACCAGGGGCTGATCGCGGGGCTGATCGGGCTCGCCGTGGTCGCCGTCTTCCTGTTGAGCTTCTACCGGGTGCTGGGGCTGATCGCGGTCGGCGGCCTGCTCGTCTACGGCATCTACTTCTACGCGCTGATCAAGCTGATCCCGATCACGATGACGCTGGCCGGGATCGCCGGCTTGATCCTGACGATCGGCGTCGCCGCCGACGCCAACATCGTGATCTTCGAACGGGTCAAGGAGGAGATCCGCGGCGGCCGCTCGATTCGCCAGGGGATCATCACCGGCTACCGCAAGGGGCTGACCGCGATCATCGACGCGAACGTGGTCACGATCATGACCGCGTTCATCCTGTTCGTGCTCGCCACCGCCGACGTCAAGGGGTTCGCGTTCACGCTCGGGATCGGCACGTTCGTGTCGCTGTTCACGGCGGTGATGGCGACCCAGGCGATCCTGATGACGATCGGCAACTCGCGCGCGCTGCGCCGCCCATCGGCGCTCGGCGCCGGCAAGCCCAAGCGCCAGTGGCGCTTCGACTTCATGGGCGCGAGCCGCTACTTCTTCACGATGTCCGGCGTGATCCTGCTGGTCGGGGCGCTGGCGGTCGGCGGTCGCGGCCTCAACCTGGGGATCGACTTCACCTCGGGCACGCAGATCTCCGTCGGACTCGACCACCCGGCCAGCGTCGCCAAGGTCCGCTCGGTGATGGCGTCGATCGGCGAGGGCGACGCGACGATCCAGAAGATCTCGGGCAAGAACAGCCCGCTCGGGCCGTACGGCTACCAGATCGACTCGAAGTACCTGGGGACGTTCAAGTCCGGGCCGAACAAGGGCAAGTCGAAGTACGACGTGCTGAGCACCGAGCTCGGCAACAAGTTCGGGATCCGCACCAGCTCGAACGGCAGCCCGGACATCAACACGACCTCGGTCGGCCCGACGTTCGGCGCCTCGATCACGCATAGCGCGGTGATCGCGATCATCGCCTCGCTGATCGTGATCTCGATCTACGTGGCGCTGCGATTCGACTGGAAGTTCGCGGTCCCGGTGCTGATCGCGCTGGCGCACGACCTGCTGATCACGAGCGGCGTGTACGCGCTGACCGGAAGGGTGGTGACGGCTGACACGGTCGCGGCTCTGCTGACGATCCTGGGCTACTCGTTATACGACACGATCATCGTGTTCGACCGCGTCCGCGAGAACATCCCGCGGATGCCGCGGGCGGCTTTCTCGCAGATCCTCAATCGCTCGATGTCCGAGGTGCTGACGCGGTCGCTGGCGACCACCTCGTGCACGCTGATGCCGATCCTGGCGCTGCTGCTGTTCGGCGGCTCGACGCTCAAGGACTTCGCGTTCGCGCTGCTGATCGGCGTCGCCTCGGGCGCCTACTCGTCGATCTTCATCGCCTCGCCGGTGCTGATGCACTGGAAGGAGCGCGAGCCCGGCTACAGGGCGCGGCGGCAGCGGCTCGAGGCCGAGCTCGGCTACGTCCCGGCGTACGCCGCGGCCGGCGCCGACATCGAGCCGGCGAAGGCACGCGCGCGCCGCGCCGGCCGGCTCACGCAGCCGGATGCCGAGAGCGTGTCGGCGGCCGAGTTCGAGCAGATGAAGCGCGAGCTTGGACTCGAGGAGGAGCGCGGCGGGCGCACCTCGACGCTGACCAAGCGCCTGGCGCACACCGAGGAGGAGCCGGCCGCTGCAGATGGCGACGGCACGC
>JASHQV010000367.1 GCA_030038955.1 Solirubrobacteraceae bacterium | reverse complement strand
GGCCTGCTCGGCATCAAGCCTCGCTCCGCGGTCGTGCTGGCGTCGTCGTGCTGCCACCGCCGGCGCGAACCTGTGCGCCGCGGGCGGTGAGAGCGTTCCTCAAGATGAGCGCGCGCCGGATGCGTCCCATGACCGGCGCTGACTCGCCACCCGCGGTGTTGCAGGTATCTCAACACCTGCTGCGACCACAGCCGGCGCCCAGCTTGGTCCTTGAACGCCCCGATCGCACGTCATCTCGTTCAACGCTCTAAGGTGCCGCCAGCCCGATGCTCCAGCCCGTCCCGCTCGCGCAGAAGAACCTGTCCGACTACGCCAGCATCGTCGGGCGCTCGCTGATCGACGAGATCCGGCTGCTCGCGGAGCGGCTGGCCGGCCGGCGGATCCTGCACATGTCGGCGACGGCGTTCGGCGGCGGCGTCTCAGAGATCCTGTACGCGCTGGTGCCGCTGATGGTCGACGTCGGGCTCGACTGTGAGTGGCACGTGATCTACGGGCGCGAGGAGTTCTTCAACGCCACCAAGCTGATGCACAACGCGCTGCAGGGCAACCCGGTCGACCTCGACGGTCAGCAATGGAACGTGTGGACCGACTACAACGAGATCAACGCGCGTGAGCTCAGCGACGGCTGGGACCTGTGCGTCGTGCACGATCCCCAGCCCGCCGCCGTCTGCCAGCTCGCACACGACAAGGCGAAGCACTGGATCTGGCGCTGTCACATCGATCTGTCGACGCCCAATCCGGACACGCTGGCGCGCCTGTCGCCGTACATCGACTGCTATCCGGACGCGGTCTTCCACATGCCCGGCTACGTGCCCGCCGAGATCGCCTCGAGGCCGCACGTGATCCCGCCCGCGATCGATCCGCTGGCCCCCAAGAACATGGCCTTCTCGCCCGATGACGCGGTCTACATCTGCGAGCAGTTCGGGATCGACGTGGACCGGCCGCTGCTGTGCCAGGTGTCACGGTTCGACCCGTGGAAGGATCCGCTCGGCGTGATCGACGCCTACCGGCTCGTCAAGCAGGAGGTCCCGGAGGTGCAGCTCGCCCTCGTCGGGTCGATGGCGACCGACGACCCCGAGGGGTGGGACTACTTCAACGCTACGGTCGCGCACGCCGATGGCGACCCCGACATCCATATCCTGAACAATCTGAACAACGTGGGCGCAATCGAGGTCAACGCCTTCCAGTCGCACTGCGACGTGGTGATCCAGAAGTCGATTCGCGAGGGCTTCGGGCTGACCGTGTCCGAGGCGATCTGGAAGGCCAAGCCGTTCGTCGGCGGGAACGTCGGCGGCATCCCCCTGCAGGTGACCGACGGCCAGTCGGGGTTCTTGGTCGAGTCGCCGGCGCACTGCGCGCAGCGCTGCCTCGAGATCCTCGCCGATCCGGCGCTCGGGGCGCGCCTCGGACGCGCCGGCAAGGAGGCCGTGCGCCGTCGCTTCCTGATGCCCCGACTGCTGCGCGACTGGCTGGAGCTGATCGACGGCGCACTCGGCTGATGGCCTCACCGCTGATCCTCGTCTCCAACCGCGGGCCGGTGACCTTCCAGCCGGACGGGCAGGCGCGGCGCGGCACCGGCGGCCTGGTGACAGCGCTGATCGGGCTGGCCACCCACCGCGACGTCACCTGGATCGCGTCGGCGATGACGCAAGAGGACGTGGCCATGTCCGAGCGCCACCAGGGACACCCGTTCCCCGTGCGCTCGCCGGACGGCAGCGAGTACCGGGTCAAGCTGGTCGCCTCCGACGACGACGCCTACGACCGCTTCTACAACATCATCGCCAACCCGATGCTGTGGTTCATCCAGCACTACCTCTGGGATCTGTCGAACGCGCCGGACATCCGGCGCAACGAGACCGAGGCGTTCGAGTTCGGCTACAACGTCGTCAACGAGGATCTGGCCCGGGCCGTGCTCGAGGAGATCGAGGGCGTCGAGCAGCCGGTGGTGATGGTCCACGACTACCACCTGTACACGCTGCCGGCATTGATCCATCAGGCGCGGCCGGATGCGTTCCTGCACCACTTCGTGCACATCCCGTGGTCGCAGCCGGACTCGTGGCGAGTGCTGCCGTCGATGATCCGGGAGGAGATCTACCGGGGCATCCTGTCGAACGACATCATCGGCTTCCACACCCGTTCCTACCGCCACAACTTCCTGCAGTGCTGCGAGGACCTGCTCGAGCTCGAGGTCGATCACGGCGCCGGCGTCGTGCGTGTCGACGATCGCGAGGTGTGGGTGCGAGCGTACCCGCTGCCGATCGACTCCCAGGCCGTGCAGGCGGTGGCGCGGCGGGAGCGGGTTCGGGATCTGGAGGCCGAGCTGCTACGGCGCCGGCGGCAGCACCTGATCCTGCGCGTCGACCGCGCCGACCTCAGCAAGAACGTGCTGCGCGGGTTCAACGCGTTCGACGTGTTCCTCGAGCAGCATCCGGAGTTCAACGAGCGGGTCACGTTCATCGCCCAGCTGATGCCGTCGCGTACCGACGTGCCCGAGTACGCCGAGTACCTGGAGCGGATCGAGGCGGTCGTCGCGGTCGTCAACCACCGGCACGGCTCGCCCGACTGGATGCCGATCCAGCTGAAGCTCCGCGACGACGTCGAGGAGGCGGTCGCGGCCTACAAGCACTACGACGTGCTGATCGTCAACGCGATGTTCGACGGGATGAACCTGGTCGCGAAGGAGGGGCCGATGGTCAACGAGCGCGCCGGCGTCAGCATCCTCAGCGAGAACACGGGGGCGCACGAGGAGCTGGGCGAGTTCGCGCTGTCGGTCAACCCGTTCGACATCCAGGAGCTGGCCGA
>JASHQV010000366.1 GCA_030038955.1 Solirubrobacteraceae bacterium | reverse complement strand
GGCGACACGATCTACACACCGCCCGGCGAGCAACATTGGCACGGCGCCACCCCAACGGACCTCATGAGCCACTTGGCGATGCTCGAAGGCGCCGATGACGGCACCGATGGCACCACCTGGCTGGAGAAGGTCGGCGACGACGAATACGCCGCGGCGGCTGCGGCAATCGAACAAACCGCCTGAAAGGAGCGTCCCGTCGTGCGCGGAGCAGTCATGTACGCGCCGGGCGACGTTCGCGTCGAGCAACGCCCGGACCCAGAGATCATCGAGCCGACTGACACGATCATTCGGCTGTCCGCCACCTGCGTCTGCGGCTCTGATTTGTGGCTGTGGCGGGGAATCGACTTCGACGACCAGCCCACGCCGATGGGGCACGAGTACGTCGGCGTCGTCGAAGAAGTCGGCGACGAAGTACACACGATCAAGCCGGGGCAGTTCGTGATCGGCTCGTTCTTCGCCTCTGACAACACCTGCCCGATCTGCCGGAACGGCTACCAGAGCCGCTGCGCGCACGTCGAGTACGTCGGAGCCGGTGGCGCCCAGGCCGAGTACTTGCGCGTCCCCCTCGCCGACGGCACGCTCGTCGCCACCTCTGAGATGCCCTCCGATGACCTGGTGCCAGACCTGCTGGCCGCATCCGACGTGCTCGGCACCGGCTGGTTCGGCGCGGTCGCCGCCGACGTGCAGCCGGGGAACATCGTCGCGGTGGTCGGTGACGGCGCCGTCGGCCTGCTCGCCATCCTGGCGGCCAAGCAGCTCGGTGCGGAGCGGATCGTCGCCATGAGCCGCCACGAACCCCGCCAGCAGCTCGCCCGCCAGTTCGGCGCCACCGACATCGTGACCGAACGCGGCGACGAGGGCGTCGCTCGGATCAAGGACCTCACCGACGGGTACGGCGCACACAGCGTGATCGAGGCCGTCGGCACCCAGGAGTCGATGATGCAGGCGATCCGCGCCACCCGCCCCGGCGGGCACGTCGGCTATGTCGGCGTCTGCCACGAAGTGCAACTGCCCGGCCAGGAGCTGTTCTACGCCGAGGTTCACCTGCTTGGCGGTCCCGCCCCGGTCCGTCGCTTCCTTCCGGAGCTGATCCGTCTCATCGAGAGCCGAGAGATCAGCCCAGGCAAGGTCTTCGACCTGACGCTGCCCCTCGACGAGACGGCCGAGGGATACCGGGCGATGGACGAACGCCGAGCCATCAAGGCGCTCCTTCGGCCCTGAGCAGCGCCATGAAAACCACGCTGTCGTACAGCGAAGTCAGAGCCGACCCAAAGGATGCTCACGCGCAGGTCACATCGTCAACCTATTCTTGACGATCCGCATTGCGTCAACCTATGCTTGACGCATGGCTGCTCCTTCCTTCCAGGAGTTGATCCGTCTGGTCGAGACCGAGACCGAGGACAGCAGTCCGCTCGGCCGTGTCCGGGCCGCGTCGGGCCTGGCCAGGCATCTGGCCGAGGTCGGCGACGCGACCCTGGGGCATTTCGTGGACGAAGCCCGCGGTGCCGGTCATTCCTGGTCGCAGATCGGTGATGCCCTCGGGGTGTCCAAGCAGGCGGCTCAGCAGAAGCACCTCGTCCGCCAGGCGTCGAGCCTGATCGGGTCGGGGGTCGAGCTGTTCACGCCACGTGCCCGCAATGCCGTCAGCGACGCCGAGGCGGTCGCGCGCGAGTGGGGCCACGATTACGTCGGTACCGAGCATTTGTTGCTGGCGCTGTACCGCGATCCGAATGGGCTGGGTGCTGTCGTGCTCGTCGAGTCTGGGTTGGGCGGGGATCGGGCTGCCGAGGCGGTCGCGCAGCGTGTGGAGCGTGGCGGTGGTGCGCGGGAGGGGAGGCTGCCGTTCGCGCGGATGGCGACGGCTGCGGTGGAGGCTGCGCGTTCCGCAGCGGCACGTCTCGGACACGGCTACGTCGGTACCGAGCATCTGCTGATCGGGTTGGACCGGGTTAACGGGGTGGCCAGGGAGATCTTGGAGCAGGCGGGGCTGACCCCCGAGCTGGTCGATCAGCGCGTGGTCGCCAAGCTCGCCTTTCGTGGCCGAGCAACCTAGAGCACCTTCAACCGACCCGGCGACGCGCGACGGGAGAAAGAGCGCCGAATGACCGCCGACCCGGCGATGCTCGCCGCTGCCCGGAGCCGGTTCCCCGACATCGACGTGCGCGCCGGCGACGCCACCAGCCTGCCGCTGGGCGACGGGCAGGCGCACGGCTATCGGGCGGACAAGCTGTACCACGTCCTGCCAGACCCGGACGCGGCACTGGCCGAAGCCCGCCGCGTGCTCGCCCCGGGTGGGCGGATCGTGCTGGTCGGCCAAGACTGGGACGCGATGGTGATCGACTCCGACCAACCCGAGCTGACCCGCCGCATCGTGTGTGCCCGCGCCGACACTTTGCCCTACCCGCGTATCGCCCGTGCCTACCGCAAGCTGCTCCTCGACGCCGGCTTCCGGCACGTCGAGGTCGAGGCTCACGGCGCCGTGTTCACCGACGCCGCGATGCTGCCGATCGGCATCGGGCACGCGACCGCCGCGCAAAAGACCGGCGCCATCAGCGACGAGGAAGCCGAAGGCTGGATCAATGAGCAGGCCGAGCGCGCCCAGCACAACCGATTGCTGCTCGCCCTCCCGATGTTCCTGGCCGCAGCCACCCGCTGAGTCTCAACGCGACGGTCCTACTGATGCCGACCGGCTACAGAGAATTGCCAGCAGCCCAAAGCCACACCGCACCGTGAGCTCCGACCGCAGCAGCCTGGTCGCCGCCCGCGGTCTTGCAGGTGGCTCACTGCCTGCCACGACCCCGGGCGTCGCCCAGCTTGGCGCTGAACCGCCCCAGTCGCACGCCCAACTGAGATAGACCGTTAGTCGAGCTTGACTGGCGGCGTTGGC
>JASHQV010000365.1 GCA_030038955.1 Solirubrobacteraceae bacterium | reverse complement strand
GCCGTCCGCGAGGCGGCCGCGCAGCTGTCGGGCTTCGTCTCCGAGGTCTACGACGAGCGATGAGCGCCTCGACGCCCCCGCGCGACTACTACGAGGTGCTTGGCGTCTCCCGTGACGCAGGCGAGTCCGAGATCAAGAAGGCGTTCCGCCGCCTCGCTCGCGAGCTGCACCCGGACGTCAACCGCGACGACCCCCAGGCCGAGGAGAAGTTCAAGCAGGCGGCCGAGGCCTACGAGGTGCTGTCGGATGCCGACCGCCGTGCCACCTACGATCGCTACGGGCACGAGGGCCTGCGCAGCGGCGGCTACGCCCCCAACTTCGATGCCTTCGGGTCGGTCGCCGACATCTTCGAGGCGTTCTTCGGCGGTGGTGGTGGTGGCGGCGGCTTCGGCGGGTTGTTCGCCGACGCGTTTGGCGGCGGCGGGCGCGCGACCGGTCCCGTCCAGGGCGGCGACGTGTCGGTGTCGGCGGAGATCGACCTGGCGGCGGCCGCCCACGGCACCAGCGCGCAGGTCGGCTACGAGGCGATCGTGCTGTGCGACCGCTGTCACGGCAACGGCGCCGAGCCGGGCACGCCGATCGAGACGTGCCCGCAGTGCCAGGGCAGCGGGCAGCTGCGCAGCGTCGTCCGCAGCCCGTTCGGTCAGGTGATGCGCACGACCGTGTGCGACCGCTGCGGCGGCGATGGTCGCGTTCCGCAGAAGCCGTGCGGCCGCTGCGACGGCCGCGGGCGCCGCGTCGACCACGTGAACGTGTCGGTCGAGGTTCCCGCCGGGATCGCCGACGGCCAGCGGATCCGGGTGAGCGGCCGCGGCCACGCTGGCGAGCGCGGCGGGCCCCCCGGCGATCTATACGTACAGATGCGGGTCCGCGAGGACTCGCGGTTCGTGCGTGACGGCGACGATCTGCTGACCGCCGTGGACGTGTCGGCGCCGCTGGCCGCGCTCGGCACGACCGTGCAAGTGCCGACCGTGGACGAGCCGGTCGAGCTTGAGATTCCGGCCGGCACCCAGCCCCACGAGACGCTGGTGCTGCGCGGTCGCGGGATGCCGGCGCTGCGCGGGCGGCGCCACGGGGACCTGCGCGTGGTCGTCAACGTGATCGTCCCGCGCCGCCTCGAGCGCGAGCAGCGCGATCTGTACGAGCAGCTGGCCGGCTCGCTCACCGACCAGAACCTGCGCAGCGACGAGGGCGTGTTCGCCAAGCTGCGCCGGGCGCTGGGCGGGTGATCCGGCTCGCGGTGCGCGTCCGCCGCGAGCAGGCGGAGCTGGCGCTGGCTGAGCTGCTGGAGCTGGCGCCGGGTGGGGTCGAGGAGGTCGATGTGGACGCGGACACGGTCGAGTACGCGGTCTACGGGGCGACCGGAGAGCTGCCATCGCTGCCGGCCCTGACGGCGGCCGCGGGGCCGGCGCTGGTCGAGCTGACGACGACCGAGGTGGCCGATGACTGGGTCGATCGCTGGCGCGCCTTCCACCGCCCGCTGGTGCTCGGCGATCGGCTCGTCGTGCGTCCGCCATGGGAGCCCCGACGTCCCGCCGCGGCGGTCGATCTGGTGATCGAGCCGGGCCGCGCGTTCGGCACCGGCGCCCACGCGACAACCCGCCTGTGCCTGGAGCTGCTGCTCGAGCTGCAGCCGCCGGCGAGACCCGGGTTGCCATCTCCTGAGCGGCCGGTGGTCTCGGGGACCACCGGCCTTTCCTCGGGTCCGCCGACAGCCATCGATCTCGGCTGCGGCTCGGGCGTGCTCGCGATCGCCGCCGCGCGGCTCGGGTGGCGGCCGGTGCTCGCGCTCGACCTCGACCCGCTTGCGATCGAAGCGACGCTCGCGAACGCAAGCGCCAACGGCGTCGCCGAGAGCGTCAGCACGCGGCGCTTCGACGTGCGGACGGAGCCGGTGCCGGCGGCGCCGCTGGTGCTCGCCAACCTGCTGGCGCCGCTGCTGCTGCGCTGGTGCTCGCAGCTGCCCGCGGCGGCGGGGGTGCCGGGTCCCGGCGTGACGGCGGAGCTGCCGCGCCGCGTGATCGCCGGCGGCCTGCTCGTCTCCGAGGCCGACGCGGTCGCGGAGGCGTTCGCCGGCGCCGGCCTGGGCGAGCAAGACCGGCGCGTGCGCGGCGAATGGGCGGCGCTGTCGCTGGCGCCCGGCGATCTCGGGTAGGTTCGAACGGTGACGCGGGACGTTCGCGACGTGGTCATCGCCGGCGGCGGCTTCGGCGGCTACTACGCCGCCAACAAGCTCGAGCGGCTGGCTCCCGCCGACGTCCGGATCACGCTGATCAACGACGTCAACTTCCTCCTGTACGCGCCGCTGCTGCCGGGTGCCGCCGCCAGCACGCTCGACCCTCGCCACGTGGTCGTGCCTTTGCGCGAGCACCTGAAGCGCACGGAGCTGCGGATGGGCTGGGTGGTCGGCGGCGAGCCGCACCGCAACGCCCTGCAGGTGCGGATGATCAGCGGCGCGATGATCGACTACAGCTACGACCAGCTGATCGTTGCGATCGGCTCGGTGTCGCGCACGTTCCCGATCCCAGGGCTGGTCGAGCACGCGATCGGCTTCAAGACGATCGCCGAGGCGACCGCCCTGCGCAACCGCGTGGTCCGCCACCTGGAGCTGGCCGAGGGCCTCGACGATCCCGAGCAGCGGCGGCCGTGGCTGTCGTTCGTGTTCGTCGGGGGCGGCTACGCAGGGCTCGAGGGGGTGGCGTTCCTGGCCGACTTCGCCGCCGACATCATCAAGCGCTACCCCCGTTGCCGTGAGGTCGGGACACGCTGGATGCTGGTCGACGCAGCTTCCCGGGTGATGCCCGAGCTGCAGCCGCAGCTGGCCGACTTCACGGTCCGGCTGCTGACGCGCCGGGGGATCGAGTTCCGGCTGTCGACCCAGGTCGCCGAGGTGCGCGACGATCGCGTGATCCTGTCCGACGGCGAGCACGTGCCGGCCCGCACGGTGTGCTGGACCGCCGGGGTCAAGGCCAGCCCCGTGGCCGAACGGCTGGGGCTGCCGCTCGACCGGGGGCGGATCGCGTGCAGCGAGTACATGCGGGTGCCGGGCTACGACAACGTTTGGGCGGTAGGGGACGTCGCGGCGGTCCCGGATCCCGCCCGGCCTGGGCAGCCGTGCCCGCCAACCGCCCAGCACGCGATCCGCCAGGGCAAGCTGCTGGGGCACAACGTCGCGGTCGCGCTCGGAGCGCGCGGCGCCCTGAAGCCGTTCACATTCAGGACGCTCGGGTCGTTCGCCGAGCTGGGCCGCCACAAGGCGGTCGCGAACCTGATGGGAGTGCGCGTCCGCGGCTTCCCCGCGTGGGCGATCTGCCGCTTCTACCACCTCGCGTGGATGCCCGGCCTCGACCGCAAGTCCCGGCTGATCGCCGACTGGACGACCGAGATCATGTTCCCGCGGGACATCGCCGAGATGGGCCAGCTCGGCCACCCGCCGCGGCTCGACAGCCCGCATCCGCACCCCGACCTCGAGCGACCGGTGCAGCC
>JASHQV010000364.1 GCA_030038955.1 Solirubrobacteraceae bacterium | reverse complement strand
CGACAGCATGATGCTGAAGAACGTGAACACCGCGAAGCCGAGGTTGTAGGTCTTCGCGCGGCCGTAGATGTCGCCGAGCCGGCCGAGGCTGACGACCAGCACGGCGGTCACCACCAGGAACCCGAGGATCAGCCACAGCAGGTAGTTGGTGTTGCTGGGCAGCAACGGGTTGATGTGGATGCCCTTGAAGATGTCGGGCAGCGAGATCAGCAGGATCGATGCGTTGATCGTCGCGATCAGCACGCCCAGCGTCGTGTTCGACAGCGCCAGCCACTTGTAGTGGTCGGGCACCGGCTTGCCGTGATGGTCGCGCCTCATCCGCACAACCACGATAGCAACGAATAACTTATTTACGTAAACGTTAGATTAGCTCGCCTTGGCGGGCCTTCGTCGGCGGCGCGGCGGGCCGCTCCGCAGGGTCGGGGAGCCGCTCAGGTGGCCTCGGGACGCTCGATCTCGCGCTTCAGGATCTTCCCCGTCGGCCCCTTCGGCAGCTCGTCGGCAAACCAGATCACGCGCGGGTACTTGTAGGCGGCGACGCGCTCGCGGACGAACTCGCGCAGCTCCTCGGCGCTGGTGCTCTCACCCTGCTTGAGCACGACCACGGCGCCCACCTCCTCGCCGAGCCGGTCATCCGAGACGCCGACGACCGCCGCCTCGCGCACCGCCGGGTGCTCGTACAGCACCTCCTCGAGCTCGCGCGGGTAGACGTTGAAGCCACCGCGGATGATCATGTCCTTCTTGCGGTCGACGATGTAGTAGTAGCCGTCGGCGTCGACTGTGGCGATGTCGCCGGTGTGCAGCCAGCCGTCGCGCATCACCTCGGCGGTGGCCTCGTCGCGGTCCCAGTAGCCGCGCATCACGAACGACCCGCGGATCAGCAGCTCGCCCGGGTCGCCGACCGCCACCTCGTTGCCGTCATCATCGACCAGCCTGATCTCGGTGTCGCCGACCGGCACCCCGATCGAGCCGGGCTTGCGCTCGCGGTCGGGTGGGTTGAAGGTCGCCATGCCCGTCGTCTCCGAGAGGCCATAGCCCTCCAGCACCTTGGCTCCGAACGCCTCGTCGAAGCCACGCAGCACCTCCACCGGCAGCGCCGCCCCGCCGGACACGCACAGCGTCAGGCTGGAGCTGTCGCGTCGCTCGCGGTCGGGGTGGTGCAGCAGCGCCGCGTACATCGTCGGCACGCCGGCGAACGAGGTCGCGTGGTCGCGCTCGATCACCTCGAGCACCTTGTCGGGCTCGAACCGCGGCACCAGCGTCATCAGTCCGCGCGCGCGAACCGTGCAGTTGAGCACCGAGTTCATCCCAAACACGTGGAACAGCGGCAGCACCGCGACCGCCACCGAGTCGGGCCCCGCGTCGATCAGATCGCGAGCTACGGTGGCGCCGGCACGGACGTTGGCATGCGTCAGCGCAGCGCCCTTCGGCGCGCCCGTGGTGCCCGACGTATAGATGATCACGGCCGTGTCCGAGTCGCGGCGGTCGGCCGGCTCCTCGACCGCCACCGAGCGAGTCAGCAGCTGCTCGAACCCCCCCACCTCGACGATCAGGCAGTCGCTGCCAGCCTGCTCGCTGCCGGCGCGCGCAGCCCGCTCGAAGTCCTGCCAGCCGACCATCAGCTTCGCCCCGGAGTCGCCCAGCTGGTAGGCGACCTCGCGTTCGACGAGCAGCGGGTTCATCGGCACCACCACCGCCCCCAGGCGCAGGGCCGCGAAGTACACGAGCGGGAAGTAGGGCACGTTCGGGAGCTGCATGCCGACGCGGTCGCCCGGCTCGATCCCGTGGGCTCGCAGGAGGCCCGCCGTGTGCGCCACCGCGGCGCTCAGCTGGCTGTAGGTGAGCGTCAGCTGGTCGAGCCTCACCGCGGGACGATCGGGCTCCTGCGCCGCCGCGTCGGCCAGCTCCTGGGCGAAGTTCGTCATCGCGTCCCTCCTCGTGGCATCAGCGCAAGCTTGTCATCTGGGCCGGTCCGCCGCGCAGCGGACGGGCGATCCGACGATACCCTGCCCGAGCTGTAACGCCTGGTGCCGTGCCGGCAATGAGCAGATGATGGCCAGCGTCATGCCAGCCGACGCCGATTCGCGGGCCGAACGCTTCGAGCAGCTGTTCCGCGCGCATCACCGCGCGATCGTCGCTTACGTGAGGCGCCGGTCCCCGGACCACGCGGTCGACGACGTCGTGGGAGAGACGTTCCTCGTCGCCTGGCGCCGGCTCGACCGCGTGCCCGCCGCCGAGCTGCCATGGCTGCTGGGGGTTGCCCGCAAGGTGCTGGCGACCCAGCGCCGCGGTGCGTTTCGCCGTCATGCGCTGGCGTTGCGGCTCACGCACGTCGGCGCCACGGCGTCCGCAGGCGCCATCCCGATCACCGACGAGCTGTCGCCTGACGGAGCGCTCGCCTCCGCCCTGGCAAAGCTCTCTGCCAAGGATCGCGACGCGCTGACCCTGATCGCCTGGGATGGGCTCGCTCCGCACGAAGCGGCGCTCGCACTCGGGCAGCGAGCACACGATCTCGTTCAACCCAAGCAACATCCCCGCCCGCCGGATGCTGCTGCTGGCGGCCGATCGCGCGGCTCGGCTCAGCTCTTATGCGACCACCGTCAAGACGCTGAAGCTCAGCTCTTTGCCGGCGCACGCGAGCGCGCGAGCGCTCGTCAGGCGAGCGCTCGTCAGGCGGGCGCGGGCGCTGGCCGCCTCTGGACGTGCAGCGACCACACTCACCGGTCCCGCGAAGCCCGCCGCACAACATGGCGGCGCGAACCAGGTCATGCGTGCGTCGAAGCTGCCCGCCGCACAACGTGGCGGCGCAAACCAGGTCGTGCATGTCTACTGCGCTCTCAGCGTGACGGCCCCGCGCCGGTGACGACCCGCTCGACCGCCGCTCTATCCCGCGCTGACCTGCAGGTAGGACGGGCCGCCGGTGCCGACGCCGAGCACGAACAGCGAGTAGATGCCGACCATCGGCGACAGGTACGTGAACGCAACCGAGAAGTTCGAGAACAACCCGAGGACGCGCGTCAGCTCCGGCCGGTAGCCGAACTGGGCCAGCCGGGCGTCATCGTCGACTGCGCTTGCCCTATCGATCGCCGCCCCCTGACCGGGAACCGTCTCCATCTTGCTCTCCTCTCCTATGGCACTGCCGGGCCGACGCTCCCGAGCCGGAGATGCTACCGGCGGGATCGACCGCCGCCGAGGCCAACCTGGGAGAGCGCGTGGCTACGAGTTGGCGAACGGAGACAGCGGCCCAGGTTGACACGACTCGGCCCGCTCGCCTCGCTAGTCCAGCGCTTGCAGCTCCAGCTCCAGCTCGGGTTGCGCGCCGCGCTCGACCAGTCGCTTGACGACCGTGGCCGGCTTGTAGGCATCGATCAACACGTCGAGCATCGCGTCGACGTCGACCGTCCCGCAGGTGAACAGATCGATTGCGGCGTAGCCACGCTCCGGCCACGTGTGGATGGCCAGATGACTCTCCGCGATCACCGCCACGCCTGAGACGCCCCATGGCGAGAAGTGGTGCACCGCTACCTCGACTAGGCGGGCGCCACCCGCGTCAACAGCCTGCCGCAGGGCCCTGCGCGTCTTCTCTTCGTCGTCGAGGCCCTCCGCATCCCAGAAGTCACAAAGCACTTGACGACCGAGCACATCCATGCCATCACCTCCTTTCGGCCTTTGCGCTTCGCGCTCGACTCGCCTGCGCGAAGTAGTTTTCGTCCGCGATCGGGTCGCCGGTGACGGCGACCGCGCGCGGCGGTTCGAAGCTCGCGAGCGTCTCCACCCGCCACAGCGCCGTGCGGTACCAGGGACGCGTCGCGGCAGTGGCGAACACGTCGACGCCATACGCCAGCGCCTCCTCCGCCTGCGTCGGCCAGTTCTCGTACAGCGAGTGGTCGGGCTCGATCGCGGTCAGCGCCAGCTGCTGGGAGCTGAGCCAGCGCTGCAGCCAGCGCCACTTGTCGTAGTCGGCCTCGATCAGTCCCATCGCCACGTAGCCGGAGCTGCCCGGGCCGGGACGCAGCGCCATCAGCCCGCGGTTCAGGAACATCCGCAGCCCCGCGTCCGCCTCGGGTGGGTCGCACAGGAACGTGTCGTAGCAGCCCCGCTGCTCGCGCGGCAGCGGCCGCGCCAGATCGTGCGTGCTGATCTCGATCGGCAGACGGTGGCGATCGGCGAGCTCGCCGATGAACTCGACCAGTCGCTGGTCGATCTCGAACACCGTGACCCGCTCCGGCATCCCCGTCAGCGCCAGCGCCACGCTGAGCAGGTCATCGTCGCCGAGCAGCGCCACCCGCACGCCCTCCCAGAGATCGCCGAAGCGCGCGAACGTGCGGACGCGCTCGATCGTCGAGGCGACCGTAATGTGACCCTGGTCGTAGTCGGCGGTCGCCGCTGGGCGGCCGTCGGTCAGGCGCGTGAAGCGCGCCTGCAGCGCCGCCCACCGCCGCGGAGACAGCTCAAGTAGATGTGGCGCGCGACGCGCGCCAGCCGCCGTCAACCGCAGCCGACTCGAGGAACCCGCGACGAGGCCGTCCGCCTCGAGCGAGCGCAGCATCTTGCACAGCTGCGCGAACGGCAGCCGACATCGGCCGGCAAGCTGCCAAGCATCGTCGTCCGTCCGGATCTGTGCCAGGACTCGCTCCTGCGGATGCAACGTCACCTCCTCGTGGCTTCGGCTTCGAATCGACCATGACGACCGTCAGTGTAGGACTATTCGGTGGTGCGTCGCTTGTACAGCCAGGCGGCGAGCGGCGCGAACACCGCCAGCAGCACCGCTGACCACAGCAGGCAGGCGATCACCGGGTGTTGCATCGGCCACACGTGGATCGCCGCCGACGGGTTGGGGTTGTGGAACAGCTGGCGGGCGGCGGCAGTCACGGCGCTGACCGGGTTCCAGTCGGCGACCGCGCGCAGGATCGCCGGCATGTGCTGGGTGGGGACCAGCGCGTTCGACACGATCGCCAGCGGGAAGAGGATGATCAGGCCGACGTTCTGCGCCGACTCGGCGTCGCCCGCGGCGATCCCGAGACACGCGCAGATCCACGACAGCGCATAGCCGAACAGGAGGAACACGCCGAAGCCGGCAGCCGTCTCGAGCACCGTGCCGTCAGGGCTCCAGCCGACGACGAGCCCAACGGCGGCGACGATCGCGGTGCACAGCATCGCCGTCAGGAAGTCGGTCAGCGAGCGGCTGACGAGCACCGCGGCGGGCCAGATCGGCAGCGAGCGGAGCCGGTCGATCACGCCCGTGCCGAGGTCGGAGCTGAGTCCCACGGAGGTGCCGATCGCCGATGTCGTCAGGTTCATCGCGAGCATCCCGGCGATCGCGAACTGGGTGTAGCTGCCACCGTGCGCGAGCGTCACGCC
Source organism: Solirubrobacteraceae bacterium (assembly GCA_030038955.1). Lineage (GTDB taxonomy): Bacteria > Actinomycetota > Thermoleophilia > Solirubrobacterales > Solirubrobacteraceae > Palsa-465. The sequence goes on along the minus strand of JASHQV010000364.1, from coordinate 927 downwards.
GGAGCCGAACACGTACACGAACAGCAGCGTGAACAGGACCGGCTGGATCGTCACGTCCGACAGCCGCAACGGCTCACGACGGATGTGGATCAGGTTGCGGACGGTCAGCACGGCGATGTCGCGCGCGTGGCCGATCAGCCGGGCGGCGCCAGCCGGGGCGGCGCCGGGCGGGGCGGTGATCGTCGTCATGAGAGGCTTACCTCCAGTTCTGCGTCGGTGCCGTCAGCGTCGGGCTCACCGGCTTGGTGGCCGGTGAGCCCGAAGAACACGTCATCGAGCGACGGCTGTCTCAGCTCGACGTGGTCGACCTCGATGCCGGCCCGGTCGAGTGCCCGCACGACCCTCGTGGTCAGGCCGGGCGTCGCCTCGACCGGCGCGCTGATCTGCCGGCCATCGTCGGCGAGCGCGATCTCACCCTCCACCAGCGACGCGAGCGCCTCGCGTGCCTCCGGATGCGCCTCGCTCAGCACCACGTCGAGGCGCGCGCCGCCGGTCTGGCGCTTGAGCTCGTTGGCCGTGCCGTCGGCGATCACGCGGCCGTGATCGACAACCGCGATGCGGTCGGCCAGCGCGTCGGCCTCGTCGAGGTACTGCGTCGTCAGCAGCAGCGTCACGCCGCCGGCGATCAGGTCACGGATGACGTTCCACATGTGCAGGCGGCTCGTCGGATCGAGGCCGGTGGTGGGCTCGTCGAGGAACAGCACCGGCGGTCGCATCACGAGGCTGGCAGCGAGGTCGAGACGGCGACGCATGCCGCCGCTGTAGGTCCGCACCGGCCGGTCGGCGGCGTCGGCGAGGTCGAACTGCTCGAGCAGCTCGCTCGCGCGTGCGCGCGCCGTGCCACGGGAGAGTCCGCTCAAGCGCCCGGTCATCAGCAGGTTCTGGCGGCCGGTGAGGACCTCGTCGACGGTCGCCGCCTGGCCGGTG
>JASHQV010000363.1 GCA_030038955.1 Solirubrobacteraceae bacterium | reverse complement strand
GCCAAGGTCGGGCTCGTGATCTTCCTCGCCAGCTACCTGCGAGACACGCGCCAGGTGCTGGCCACCGGCGGCCGCCGGATCTTCGGGCTGACGATCCCGCCGCTCAAGCACTTCGGCCCGATCCTGGTGATCTGGGGGATGGCGATGGCGATCATGGTGCTGCTCAGCGACATGGGCTCCTCGCTGATGCTGTACGGGGCGCTGCTGGCGATGCTGTACGTCGCGACCGGCCGCGTCTCGTTCGTGCTGTTCGGGATCGTCGCGTTCGCGCTCGGCGCGTGGTACCTGGGCGTCCACATCGCGCACGTGCACGCCCGCGTCGAGGACTGGCTGCACCCGTTCGACCCGCGGTTGTACAACGTTCCGGGGGGCAGCCTCCAGGTCGCCAACGGATTGTTCGCGCAGGCCCAGGGCGGGCTCTTCGGCCAGGGCTTCGGCGAGTCGCTGCTGGTCGTCCCGGGGAGCAGCCCGGCGGCGTACATCATCCCGGCGGCGTCGACCGACATGATCTACACCGTTATCGCCGACGAGCTCGGGCTGTTCGGGGCGGCGGCGCTGCTGCTCACCTACCTGATCTTCATCGCCCGTGGCTTCAAGGTGGCGATGCTCGCCGACGACTCGTTCTCGAAGCTGCTGGCCACCGGGCTGAGCGCGGTGATCGCGCTGCAGGTGTTCGTGATCGTCGGCGGCGTCACCCGCGTGATCCCGCTGACCGGCGTGACGTTGCCGTTCATCTCATACGGCGGCTCGTCGATAGTCGCCAACTTCGTGCTGGTGGCGCTGCTGCTGCTGGCCTCCGACCGCGCCCGGCGCCCGGCGAGAGCATGAACCGCGCGATCGTCCGCCTGTTCGCCGTGATCGTGCTGCTGTTCGGGCTGCTGGTCGTGTGGACCTCGCGCTGGACCGTGTTCGATGCGACCGCGCTGCGGCACAACTCGCTGAACAAGCTCGACTACTACGCGAGCCTGAAGATCAAGCGGGGAGAGATCCTCGCCGCAGGCGGGCAGGTGCTGGCGAAGTCGCTGCGGGCGCGCGGCGGCACCTGGCGTCGCGAATACCCGACCGGTTCGCTGTTCGCCCAAGCGGTCGGCTACGACAACGCCCGCCTCGGCAGCTCCGCCGGGCTCGAGCAGTACCACGACTCGTGGCTGTCAGGTCGCGTGGAGGGCGCATTGAGCTCGGTGTTCGGCCCACTCGGAGGCGGCCATACCACGGGCGACGACCTCTACACGACACTCGACCCGGCCGCCCAGGAGCTGGCCCGAACGCTGCTCGCGGGTCGGGTCGGATCGGTCGTCGCGATCGTCCCGCAGACCGGCGCGGTCAAGGCGATGTACTCGAATCCGACCTACGACGACAACGATCCAAATGGCAGCAAGTGCGCGAACCCGGAGAACATCGGCTGCCAGTTCGACATGGCAACCCAGGCTGAGCTGCCGCCGGGATCGACGTTCAAGATCGTCACCACCACGGCGGCGCTGAACAGCGGCAAGTACACGCCGAGCTCGACGATCGTCGGCAACTCACCGCTGACGGTCTCCGGCGTGCCGCTGGACAACGACAACGACATCAGTTACGGCCCGGTTAGCCTGACGAAAGCGCTGACCTACTCGATCAACACCGTATACGCTCAGGTCGGTCAGAACGTGGGCATCCAGACGATGGCGAAGTACATGAAGCGCTTCGGCTTCTACAGGCTTCCGCCGCTGGACCTGCCGCGCGACGAGATGACGGTGAGCGGCGCACGCGAGGACGGTACGTTGCTGTCCCCGACCAGCAACGAGATCGATCTCGGGCGCATGTCGATCGGTCAGGCCAACCTCGCGGTGACGCCGCTGCAGATGGCGATGGTCGCCTCGGCGGTGGCCGACGACGGCACGCTGATGGCGCCGCGGATCGCGACCGAGGCGGTCAACGCCGACGGGCAGGTGGTGAAGTACTTCAGGCCGCGCGTGTTCAGCCACGTGATGCGGCCGGCAATCGCGGCCGAGCTGCGTCAGATGATGACCGACGTGGTCGAGGAGGGCACCGGCCAGGCGGCCAACCTGGAAGGCCTGCACGTCGCCGGCAAGACCGGTACCGCGACCGTGGTCACGAACGAGGACATCGACGATGCCTGGTTCATCGGGCTCGCGCCGGTGGCGCATCCGAAGGTGGCTGTGGCGGTCGAGGTCAGCGACATTCCCAACGGCTATGGCGGCACCTACGCGGCCCCGATCGCCGCGCAGATGATGAAGCTGCTGATCTCGGAGGGCCAGTGAGCGAGCTCGACCCCGGCTCTCTGGTTGACGGCCGCTACCGCGTGATCTCGCGGCTCGGCGCCGGCGGCATGGCCGACGTGTTCCTCGCCGAGGACGAGCAGCTCGGGCGCAAGGTGGCGCTGAAGCTGCTGCATCGACGGTTCGCCGAGGACCCCGGGTTCGTCGAGCGCTTCCGCCGCGAGGCGCACGCGGCGGCGTCGCTGCAGCACCCCAACGTCGTCCAGGTCTACGACCGCGGCGGCTACGACGGGATCTACTACATCGCGATGGAGTATCTAGGTGGGCGCACGCTGAAGCAGCTGATCCGCGCGGAGGCGCCGTTGGAGCCGCTACGCGCGATCGACCTGACGATGCAGATCCTCGCCGCGACCCGGTTCGCGCACCGGCGCGGCGTGATCCACCGGGACCTGAAGCCACACAACGTGATCGTCGACGACAGCGACGGCGCCAAGGTGACCGACTTCGGGATCGCCCGGGCCGGCGCCTCCGACATGACCGAGACCGGCTCGATCATGGGCACCGCCCAGTACCTGTCGCCCGAGCAGGCGCAGGGCCACGTGGTCAGCGAGCGCTCGGACCTGTACTCGATCGGCGTGATCCTGTACGAGCTGCTGACTGGGCGGGTGCCGTTCGATGCAGACTCGGCGGTCACGATCGCGCTCAAGCACGTGGCCGAGGCGCCGGTGCCGCCGCGAGAGATCAACCCGGACGTGCCCGTGCCACTGGAGCAGCTGGTGCTGTGGGCGCTGAACAAGAATCCCGCTGACCGGCCGGCCGACGCCGATGAGCTCATGCGTGTGCTGGGTCAGGTGCGCGAGGCGGTCGCCGCCGGCTCGGCGGGTCAGATGACCGCAAAGATGGCGGCGATCGGGGCGGGGGCGGGGGCGGTCGGCACGGCGGTCGCCGTGCCGACCGCCCTGGTGCCGGGCGGCGCCACCGCCCTGACCACGCCCCCTCCGACCGAGCCGCCGCTCCGGGGCGAGGTGCTGCCCCACGAGGGGCCGCCACCCGAGGAGCGCGGCCGCAACCCGTGGCCGTGGATCGCACTGCTGCTGGTGCTGGTGCTTGCCGGCGGCGGGCTCGCCGCATATCTGCTGAGCCGCCCCGCGCAGGTGAAGGTGCCGGACGTCGTCGGCTACCAGCTGTTGGTGGCGCAGGCCGACGTCGAGAACGCCGGCTTCAAGCCCTACGTGGTCAACGCGACCTCGGCCGAGCCATCCGGGCAAGTGGTCCATCAGGATCCGACGGGCTCAGCGGCAAAGGGCTCGACGGTGACGCTGACCGTGTCCAGCGGGCCGCGCAGCGTCAGCATCCCGACGGTCGCGCAGCTCCCCAGGCAGCAGGCGGAGAGAGCGCTGAGACAGGCCGGGCTGAAGGTGGTCAGCGTGTTCAGCGTGAGCTCGAGCACGGTGCCAGCCGGGAATGCCGTCCGCACGAGTCCCGCCGCCGGCGTCAGCGTGCCGGCCGGCACCAGCGTCACCCTGTACGTGTCGTCCGGGCCGGCGCCGATCGCTGTACCCAACGTCGTCGGCGACACCGAGGCAGCGGCCAAGGCACAGCTGACCGCCGCGGGCTTCAAGGTGACGACGACGCAGAAGTCGACGACCAACTCCTCCCAGGTCGGGAACGTCGTCCAGCAGACCCCGAGCGGCGGCAAGGCGCCGCCGGGCTCGACCGTCGCGCTGGTGATCGCGAGCGCTCCGAGCCGCGTCAAGGTGCCCAACGTGACGGGGGACACGGCGCGGGCGGCGACGCGGCAGCTGACCGCCGCGGGGTTCAAGGTCGTCAAGCAGAGGCAGGCCGTGAGCGGGCAGAATCACAACGGCATCGTGATCTCCCAGAGCCCGTCGCCCGGCAGCACCCAAAAGAGGGGCAGCACGGTGACGATCGTGGTCGGCAAGTACCACAAGCCCTCGACGACCACGACGACGACGACCACCACCACGACGACGACGCCGACCACCCCGACGGTCACCACCCCGACGACCCCCAGCGGATGAGCTCGCGCCTGGTGGTGGTTCTGGGCGGTGGGCGGTCCTCCGAGCATGAGGTCTCGCTCGCCTCCGCCGCGTCGGTCGCGGACGGCCTGCGCGAGGCCGGGTACGCCGTGCGCAGCGTCGTCATCGGCCGAGACGGCGTGTGGCGCGAGGATGGCCGCGAGCTGGCGCTGACGCCGGGGCGGGGCCTCGCCGGCGCCGACGTCGTGTTTCCGGTGCTGCACGGCCCGTTCGGTGAGGACGGCACGCTTCAGGGGATGCTCGAGTGCCTCGACGTCGCCTACGTCGGCGCCGGCGTGCTGGCGAGCGCGCTGTGCATGGACAAGGTCCTGTTCAAGCAGCTGATGGCCCGCGCCGAGATCCCGCAGGTCGACCACCGATCGGTTGACTGCCAGGCGTTTGCCGCCGACCGCGAGGCGGTGCTGGCGGAGCTCCGCGAGCTCGGGCTGCCGGTGTTCGTCAAGCCGGTGCGACTCGGCTCCTCGGTCGGGATCGGCCGGGTGCTGGAAGCGGAGGAGCTGCCGGCGGCGCTGGAGGCGGCGTTCGCGCACGACCCGCTGGCGATCGTCGAGGCGGCCGCGCGGGGGCTCGAGGTGGAGTGCTCGGTGATCGGCAACGGCCGTCCGGTGGCGTCACAGCCGGGCGAGATCCTGCTGGGGGCGGGCGAGTCCGGGTGGTACGACTACGAGGCCAAGTACACGCCCGGAGGGATGCGGCTGATCGTGCCGGCGCGGCTGCCCGAGCACGTGCGCGAACGGGTGCGTGAGCTGGCGCTGGAGGTGTTCCGGCGCTCGGACTGCTGCGGCCTCGCCCGGGTCGACTTCTTCGTCGACGGCGAGCGGGTGTTGGTCAACGAGCTCAACACGATGCCCGGGTTCACGCAGACGAGCGTGTTCGCGGCGCTGTTCGCGGCCGGTGGGATGCCGTATCCGGAGCTGCTGGACCGTCTCGTCGAGCTCGGCATCGAGCGGCACGAGCGGGCGGCGCGGTTCAGCTTCTGAGCCGACCGCGGCCCCGGGTGATGCGCGAGCGGCAGCCACGGCGTCGCCCGCGCTCGTCCAAGCACGCCTGTGCCGCCGTCGAATCAGACGTTCGGATAGGAGAACCGCCCGGTGACCCCGACGAAGCCGAGCTTGGCGTGTAGGGCGAGCGACGCTTCGACATCGCCCGGAGCAGCTTTCCTCACGTTGCCGACTGGATGCTCTGCGGCGCTCACCCTGGCTCTCAGCGGTACAGCGTCACCTCGTTGAGCGACACCGACTCAGAGCTCGGCGGCAGGCTCGTGATCCACACCAGGTAGTAGCGGTACCGAGTGGAGCCGCCTGTGAGCGTGATCTCCTGCCGACTCGTCACATTCGTCGGACCGCCAACCTGCGTCCAGCCGCTGGCGGCGAAGCTGGTCGGGTCCGGGGTCCTGTCGGTGGCGTAGACCGACGCGTCGAAGCCGGGGGTGACGGTGTCGATCGCCAGTTCCCTGGCCGCGACGCCGCCGCCGCGGCTGGCGTTCAGGTAGA
>JASHQV010000362.1 GCA_030038955.1 Solirubrobacteraceae bacterium | reverse complement strand
TCCTGCGCGACGTCGGGAGCGACCCGGCCATGGCGCGGATCGATCTCCGCCGGACCGCTGAGGCCGTGCGAGCCGTCCGCGCCACTCATGCGCTGCGAGATGCCGCCACCAGCCGCGCAACCTGGGCCGCGAGGGCGGCGGGCTGTCGCCACGCGTCGCCGATCAGCCGCCGCTGGACGATCCCGCCAGGGCGCACCAGCTCGATCATCGGACACACCTCGACCCCGTACAGCTGGCCGATCGTGCCGCTCAGGTCGCAGGCGACAGGGATCGTCCAGTGGTGGCGCCGGACCAGCTTCGCGGTGGCGGCGCGGTCGGCGTCGACCGCCACCGCCGCGAACATGATCGACGGGAACTGGCGGGAGACCGCCTGCAGCGCGTCGACGGCGCCGACGCACGGCGCGGCGCCGGTCACGAAGAAGTCGAGCACCAGCGTGCCGCGGCCACAGACGTTGAGGCCGCGCCGCGCCGGGCGCGCGGGGTTGCAGCGCGGATGCGCGTTGGCGGGGACGTTCAGGTCGCTGGTGGCCAGCGGCGCCACGAACCGGTGGATCGGCTTCCCGGCCGCCACGCCCGGGCTGCCGGCGGCGTGGTGGCCAGTGGACAGGTAGATCGAGAAGATCACCAGCAGCAGCAGGCCGAAGCCGCCGATCATCCATTGGTATCGCCGGGTGTCGATCGGGTGCTCGGGCAGCCGCGCCGGTGGCCGATCGGGAGCGCCGTCCCGCCCCGATAGGGACGATCCTCTCGGCGGCAGCTCGGGCAGCCCCGCCGGAGGCGGCTCGGGGGGGCTCACGCCACCCGCGCCCGGCGACCGCGGCGCAGCGAGATCCCGCCGGCTCGGGCCACCCGATCAGGCAGCCGCTGCGCCAGGTGAGGCGAGCGTTCGGCCACGGTCAACGCGGCTGGGAGCACCAGCAGCACACCGGCGAGCGACACGGTCAGGTCGATCAGCGTGACGAAGCCGAAGTCGCGCAGCATCGTGATGTCGGAGAGGAGCAGCACGCCGAACCCGGCGATCGCCGTGATCCCCGATGCCAGCACGGCCGCGCCGGTCGATCGGTAGGCGCGCCGCAGCGCCTCGGCATCGGTGCGGGCCTGAGCGCGCTCCTGGACGAAGCGCTCCGACAGCAGCACGCTGAACTCGGTCGAGATCGCGATCACCAGCGCGCCCAGCGTGGCCGACATCGGGTTCAACGGAATGCCGATCACGAACACGACCAGTGCCGACCAGCCGGTGGCCAGAACGATCGGCACCAGCGGCACCAGCGCGCGACGCCGCGAGCGGAACACCGCCAGCAGCACGAGCCCGACGGCGATCAGCGCCGCCAGCAGCATCAGCAGCCGCCGGGCCGACGAGGACAGGCCGGCGTTGGCGTCGGCGGCCAGCACCGGCAGCCCCGCGACGTGCGCGCTGACGCCCGGCGGCGGGTGCAGCTGCGAGCGCATGTAGTCGATCACGCGGGTTTGCCGGGCGAGTGGCATCAGCCGGATCCCGAACGCGAGCGTGGCGTACCGGCGATCGCGGGTCAGCACCGCCTGCGAGAAGTAGGTGGGAACTGCCGCCAGCAGGCCGTCGATCGAGGTGCTGGTCAGCGACCTGGCCGCGGCGGCACTCGACCCCGTGGACCCGGTGTCACCCAGGCTGCCGTCGGTCGAGAACAGGTCGGGCAGCGACAAGGCCGGACAGATCGTCGCGGCCTTGCAGCCCCTTGTCTCCGAGTAGCCGAAGTGGGCGAGCAGCCGGTTCTCGTAGCCGATCATCCACCGCACTGTGCGCGGCGTCGCGACGTCACGCGCGTGGACGAGCACATCGAGCTCACCCGACACGCCGCTCACCCGCTCGAGCGTGTTCAGGTGACGCAGCGCGGGCGTGCCCGCTGGCACGAGCTTGGTGATGTTCGACTGCACCGGGGTCTGCGTGTCGGCGACCCACCCGGCCGCCGCCAGCACGAAGCCGACGAGCAGCACGCGGCCCGGGTAGCGGATCAGCGCGTCCAGCCAGTGGCCGGAGCCCCGCAGCCGCCGCGTAACGGCCGACCAGCCATCCCGCAGAATCCCACGCGCGTCCCGCAGCGCGTCAGCAAACCCCCGCAGCGATCCGCCAAACCCCCGCAGCGCGTCAGCAAGCCCCCGCAGCGATCCGCCAAACCCGCGCAGCGCCGGCCCCGTGGCATCGCGCACGATCTCGCGCGCGCCCCGCACCGACGGCCCGAGCCGCCCCAGCCCGCGCAGCTCGCCCAAGGACCGATCGGCGAGGACGATCACGGCCGACCCCGCCGTCAGCGTCAGCACCAGCGCGATCGCGACGCCGACCACCAGCAGCACGCCAAAGCCCCGCACCATCGGTACCGGCGAGAGCAGCAGCACGAGAAAGCCGATCGCGGTCGCAAGTGCCGCCGTCGCGATCGTCGGAGCGCCACTGCGGGCGGCCTCGATCACGGCCAGCTGCGCCGAGCCCGTCCCGGCTGCCCGCGCCTCGCGCGTGCGTGATTGAAACTGAATCGCGTAGTCGACGGCCAGCCCGATCAGGATTGGCAGCACCGCGATCGACGCCATCGTCAGCGTGGCTCCCGCCAGCGCGGTCACCCCGAACGTCACCGCCGCGGCCGCGAGCGCAAGGATCAGCGGCAGCAGCCGCAGGCTGCCGCGGAACACGAGCAGCAGCACCAGCGCCATCACCGCCACGGCCCCGAGCAGCAGGATCGCGATCGAGCTCGTGATCTGCGAGGCCAGTGCGTTCTCGACGACCGGCTCGCCCGACACCGTGTACCGGCCGCCGTAGTGAAGGCGGAACATCTTCATCGCCACCGCGCCGCGGATCCACGAGATCGCCTGGGCTGCCTGGGTGGCACTGAGCCCGGCGCGCAGGCGCACCTGGATCAGCGCCGAGTCCTTCGTCGGGAACAGGTAGGAGAAGCGGGCCTTGGGGACGTTGACGCCACGGGTCTGGTCGAACACGATCTCCGGGATGAACTCCTGGTTGTCGATCGCGGGGGCGCCGTCGATGCCCGAGTCGACCGCCAGCGTCTCCAGCTGCTGGAGCTGCCGCTGCTCCTCCAGCTGGCCGGCGGCCTTGGCCGCGCTGATCGCCTGCGCCTTGCTCAGGTGGCGGCCCAGCGCCAGCCGGTAGGCGTCGGTCTCGGCCGTCCGCACGGCCGTGCTGGCGGAGCCCTCGAGGCTGCTGATCTCGGCGTTGACGGCGGTCACCGCTCGGTTCAGGAACGTGCCCGGGCCGTAGACGAACTTCGCCGGCCGGTACCTCATCAGCTTCCCGCAGGGACTCCCCCACCCCCCGTACGGCGGCTTCGTGCCGGCCGGCGCCGGCACGAACGCCTGCAGCTTCGTGCTGGCCTCCACCACCTGTCCGTCGAGACACGCCTCCAGCTCGGTGATCGTGCCGAGGTCCTTGGTCTCGACCAGATCGGTCAGCGGCTCGCGGATCAGGACCACGACCGGGTCGGAGCCGAACTCGCGGTAGTCGACCTGGGTCGCCTGGTAGTCGGGGGAGCCGGCCGACACGAACGTGCCGGTGCCGACCGACGGGCGCAGGCCCAGCGCCAGCACGGCGCAGCCGGCGGTCAGCGCGGCGACTACGGCGACGCACGTCCACGGCCGCCGAGCCGCAAGTTGCACCAACCGCTCCAGACTGTTTCTCGCGCGCATGCCGGCCCAGCCGCCTCGAGGCGTCCTTCAGTCCATGCTCAGCGGGCCTTCGGACTCGCCCATCATGAACTGGCGGATGAACGGGTTGTCGGAGTTCAGCATCTCCTCCACGGACCCCGCCTCGACGATCCGGCCGCGCCACAGGACGTTGATGTAGTCGGCCATCCGCCGCGCGCTGGTGATGTCGTGCGTGATCACCACGAACGTCGGCAGGTGCTGCCTCTGCGCGCGCTTGGCGTCGTCCATCATGTCGCGGTGGATCTCCAGGATCAGCTCCCCGAGCAGCGCCGTGCGCACCGGGTCGAGCCCCGAGTCGGGCTCATCGAACAGGACGATGTCCGGCTCCAGCACCAGCGCCCGCGCAAAGCCCGCGCGCTTGCGCATGCCGCCCGACAGCTCGTTCGGCATCACCCAGGCGGAGTCCGCCAGCCCGACCTCCCCGAGCCGGCGCATGACGATCTCCGCGACTTCGTCCTCACCCTTCTCGGTGTGCTGGCGCAAGGGAAATGCGACGTTGTCGAACACGTTCATCGAGCCGAACAGCGCGCCGTCCTGGAACAGCAGCCCGAACTTCTTGCGCAGCTCGGACAGCTCCTCGCCGCTCATGCTCGGGACCGACTCGCCGTGCACGAGCACGTCGCCACGATCTGGATACAGCAACCCGACCATGTGATTGATGCACACGGACTTGCCGGTGCCGGAGGGGCCGATGATCATCGACACCATCCCCTCCGGCACCCCCATCGTCAGCCCGCGCAGCACGTGGTTGCGGCCAAACGCCTTGTAGGTGTCGACGAACTCGACGGCGTTCGGCCGGCCCGCCGGGTGCACGCGGTAGCTGTGGAACCTGTACTCCTCCTCCGAGGCGCCGTCGGGCGGGCGGGGCCGGGGCGGCTCTTCGACCACCGACACCCGCGAGGCCCGGCCCGCGTCCGCCCGCGCGTGCCCGGCGTTCGCTTCCGGTCGCTGGCCTTGGAGCCCGGCCT
>JASHQV010000037.1 GCA_030038955.1 Solirubrobacteraceae bacterium | reverse complement strand
GCCATCACCGGCTGCTGCGCAGCGCGATGCCCGAAGCGCCGTCCGATCCGCGCATCGCGCTCGATGCCGCCGCCGACGTGCTCGACGTCTCGCTGGCGCAATCGCGACCCCGGTACTTCGCCTACATCGGCTCAGCCGGCCTCGAGATCGGCGTCCTGGCGGACGCGCTGATGGCCAGCCACGACGTCAATGTCGCGGTCAGCGCCGGCGCCGCCGACCTGCTCGAGGCGCAGACGATCCGCTGGGTCGGGGAGTTCGTCGGCTACGACGCGAACGCCCAGGGGCTGCTGGCCGCAGGCGGGACGATCTCGAACCTGACGGCGCTGACGGCGGCGCGCGAGCACGCGCTGCCCAGCGTGCGCCAGAACGGGACCGCGGGCCGGCACCTAGCGCTGTACTGCTCGGCCGAGGCCCACTACTCGGTGCGGCGCGCGGCCGAGGTGCTGGGGATTGGCGCGTGCAACGTACGTGCGATCCCGATCGACGCGGATCGGCGGATGCAGACCGAGACCTGTGCGGCGGCGATCGACCGCGACCTCGCCGATGGCGTCGTTCCGGTCGCCGTGGTGGCGAGCGCCGGCACCACGCTGACCGGCGCTGTCGACGACCTCGACGCGCTCGCCGACGTGTGCGCAGAGCGCGGCGTGTGGCTGCACGTCGACGGCGCCTACGGCCTGCCCGCGGCGGCGAGCACGCGTGGTGTCCTGTTCAAGGGGCTCGCGCGCGCCGACTCGGCGACCGTCGACGCCCACAAGTGGCTGTACGTGCCGAAGTCCTGCAGCGTCCTGCTGGTCCACGACTCGGCTCCGCTCGAGCGCGCCTTCTCTCACTACGAGGGCTACATCCCGCACGGCGAGGAGCTGCACGCAGTCGACCGCACACTCGAGTACTCGCGCCCGCTGAGCGCGCTGAAGCTGTGGCTCGCCTTCCGCGTGCACGGCGCGTCGGGCTTCCGCGCGGCGATCGAGCGCAACCTCGACGAGGCGCAGCTGCTGGCGTCGCTGCTCGCCGACGACGCTCGCTTCGAGCTGCTTGGCGAGCCGCCGCTGTCGGTCGTCTGCTTCCGACGCACGCTCAGCTCAGCGGCCGTTGCTGCCGGTGCCGAGGCCGATGCCGAGGACGCTCACAACCAGGCGCTGGCGGCGGCGCTGGCTCGCGACGGCCGCCTGCTGATAGCCCCGGCGCAAGCCGACGGCCGCACGTGGCTGCGCGCCTGCTTCGTCAACCACCGCACGACCGAGGCGGACGTCCGCGCGATCCCCGAGGTGGCGGGCGAGGTGTCGGACGCGCTGCTCGCCGACGACGGACGCTGACGCCGACGCCGACGCCGACGCCGACGCCGACGCCGACGCCGAACCGAGCCTGCGTCTCGACGGACGCAGACGACGCTAGCGCGCGTCGCCGCCCGCGCGCCAGATCGGAAATCGCGAACGCCGCCAAGCTCGCGCCGTTCACCGGCGAGCTTGGCGGTAATGATCTATCTCTGCTGCACCTGGCATCCACATCGACTTGCCACACCGACGAGTCGCGACAACCGACAGGAGGGCTGAAAGAGTCCTGCCGCAGAGGGAGAAGGTCTAGAGGCGCGATGTCCTACAGCGTGTCTCTCGCAGCCTGAGGCGTCCGTTGCGTTGACTGTCGCTCCGACATCTGAACGTATCCTGTGAGGATGATGCTGTCGGTAGCCGAGATCCTCAAGCTTGAGGTTCTCAGGTCTGCAGATGCGGTGGTCGTTGCGGGCGAGCAGGGCTTGAATCGTCCGGTGAGGTGGGTTCACGTAAGCGAATTGCCGGATATCGCACATCTGCTGAGCGGCGGCGAGCTCCTGCTTACAACCGGCATGGGAATCGCGAGGGATCCCGGTGCGCAGCGACGGTTCATTCGTGAGCTCGCGGATGCTGGCTGTGCCGGAGTCGTGATTGAGCTCCTCCGGACGTATCGAGAGCCGCCGCATGCTCTCGTCCAAGAGGCGGAACGGCACGGCCTGCCTCTGATCGGGCTACGGCGCGAGGCCCGCTTCGTCGAGATCACCGAGAGGGTGCATGTCGCCATCATCAACGAGCAATACGGGCTGCTGGTGAAGGCAGATGGGATCGCTCGCGAGTTCACCGGGCTGGCGCTGCAAGGGACGACGCTTCGGGCCGTGCTCGAGCGGCTCTCCCGGGTCGTCGAGAACCCTGTGGTTCTGGAGGATGGTGCGCATCAGATCGTTGATTACGCGGCACACGGCCTCGCGGTCGAGGAGGTGCTCGAGGGCTGGGAGCGCCACTCGCGCTCCGGCCATGACGATTCCACCGCTGCTGTCCACGAGACGCCCACCGCGCCAGGCTGTGCCTGGATCGCGATTTGGCTGCGGGAGGAGCTGTGGGGGCGGCTTCACGTGCTACAGATGGGACGGCAGCTGGATGAGATAGATCGGCTGGCGCTCGACCGCGCTGCGGCCGCTGTAGGAATTGCGCTGTTGTCCGAACGCGACGCGGCACACGTCGCCGACGACGCGCGGCGATCGTTGATCTCCGACGTGATCAGTGGCCACATCGGCAGTCCAGAAGAGCTCGGCCACCGCGCTCGCGCGCTGGGAGCCGAGATGAACGGCAAGCAGCTGGCCGCCCTAGTGATCGGCTTTGCCTCGATCGACGGGAATGGAGGAGCTCACCGCGACCGCGGTCGGCTTGGCATCGCAGCGTTGGAGGAGATTCGGCGGTCGGTCCGCAACGCTCGGGCAACTGTAGTTCCGGCGGTGGTGGGCAACCAGGTGTTCGCGATCATTGGCCTGAAGGAGGAGGACGACGACGAGCAGGCGTTGCTGGCTATCGCGAAAGCCGCATGTGCCGCATGTGAACGAGAGGCACCCGATGTAGTCACTGTTGCGGGTGTGAGCCGCTCGTTCGAGCCGGGTGCGGTGCGGCGCGTGTTCGAGGAGGCCGACGAGGCGCTTCGTTATGGGCTGCGCCTCGGCGTTGGTGGGACCTACCGCTACGCCGACCTCGGTATCCACCATCTCCTAGTGCGGCTTCGCGGAGGCCCGGAGCTGGCAGGGTTCGTAGAGTCGGAGCTACGGCCGCTGCTCGATCACGACGCGCGCAGCGCAACGCCGCTGTTGCCGACGCTGCGGGCCTACCTGGCCGCAGGCGGCAACAAGTCCGCCGCGGCAAGGCAACTGTTCATCGAGCGGCGGACCTTGTATCGACGCCTTCGCCGTATCTCAGATCTCCTTGCCATCGCGGACGACGATCATCAGCGGTGGCTGCGGTTGGCGGTCGCGGTGCAGGGCCTCGACGTCCTGCGCGAGCGGCCTCCTCCCACGTAGGAACCACGGAACTAAGTGTGCCTAATCAGGCAAAATATGTCCCAACCTGTTCCTTGCGCGCTGGATCGGAGCCAGCTTTGCTTCGCGGCGTACTAGTCGTATTGAGCAGAGAGGGACGGAGATGGAGGACTTAGGAGGTAGCGCAACAGTCATACCCGCGGGCGGCGAGCGGGCCCCGAGCGCCGAGCCTCATCGGCGTCACCTTGCGCGAGCGCTTCAGGTGTTGGGCACGATCGCGATTGTCGTGTCCGCCGTCACGCCCGCGGCCTCGGTGTTCATCATCGCGCCGGTCGCGTTTCTGACGGTGGGAACGGGGACGTTTTGGGCGTTCGTGATCGCGGCGGTGATCGGCGTGGGCGTCGCATATTCCTACAGCGAGCTTGGCGCCGCGTTCCCGATCGCCGGTGGCGACTATGCGATCGTCGCGCGCATCCTCGGCAAGCAGGTCGGCTTTCTGTCGCTGGTGCTGTGGATGACGCTGGCGATCTTCATTCCGAGCTCAATCGCGCTTGGGATCGGCACGTACCTGTCCGTCATCTGGAAAGCAAACCCGAACGAGCTGGGAGCCGGAGTGGTTGTGCTCGGGACGATCATCGGGATACTCAACATCAGAACCAATGCGAGGATCACCGGCGTTTTCCTAGTGATCGAGTTGCTTGCACTCACGATCGTGACGGTGCTCGGCTTCGCCCACGCTCACAACTCGCTGAGCTCCCTCACATCGCCGCACTTATTCCCTACGAAGGGTGCGGCAACGGCAGCATCCTTCGGCGTCATCCTCTCCGGAGTGGCAATCGCGATCTTCTCCTACAACGGCTATGGCGCGGCAATCAACTTCTCCGAGGAGATAACCGGACACAAGAGCGCGATCGCGCGTGCGATCCTGTGGTCGCTACTGATCACCGTCGCCGCCGAGCTTATCCCGATCATCGCGACCCTGGTCGGCGCGCCGTCACTGCACGCGCTTGCGAACTCCCCGGCGCCGATGACCTACCTGCTCAAGTCGCTGTCAGGCAGCACCCTGAACACGATCGTCAGCCTCGGCATCTCGCTGGCCATCCTCAACGCGACGCTCGCGATCATCCTCGAGCTGTCGCGGATCGTGTTTAGCGCGGCGCGCGACCGGGCGTTCCCCGGACCACTGAACGGCGTCCTGGCCCACATTCACCCCCGCTTGCGTACGCCGTGGATGGCGACGCTGATAGTCGGGGCGGCGGGCGCGGTGCTCACCGGATTGTCGAGCGTCGCGTCACTGGTTACGTTCACGGGTGTGGTTCTGACGATCAACTATGGAGCGATCGCACTGTGCGCGATCGTTGACCGGATCCGCAACCCCGACCGCGAGCGTCCCTACAAGATGCCGTTGTGGCCGTTCTGGCCTGGGCTGGCGCTGGCTGGCACGATCGCCGTCTTCTATAAGCAGACGGGCCACGACGATGGGATCGTCGGGATGATTCTGGCGGGCGCGGCGATCTATTACCTCGTCTTCCTGCTTCCGATGCGCAAGTCTCACTGGATCCTGGTCGACCCCGACGAGTCCGAGGCCGAGGCCGCAGATGCGGGCACGTGAGCTTGGGATCCGCGTTGGGGACGGACAGCCGGGACCTCGTAACGCCATCACTGATGTCGCCGGGGTGAGGGTGGGACATACCACCCTGATCGAGGGCGAGGGACCGCTCCGGGTTGGTGTGGGCCCCGTAAGGACCGGGGTGACAGTGGTCCTGCCGCCAGGCGAGCTGTGGCAGGAGCCTCTATTCGCCGGCTGTCATCGCCTGAACGGAAACGGCGAGCTGACCGGGCTCGAGTGGGTGAGGGAGTCAGGGTTCTTGACGAGCCCGATCGCGCTTACCAACACGCACAGCGTTGGCATCGTCCGAGACGCGCTGATTGCCTATCAGGCTCGCAAGCGCGAGTCGGACGATGGACTTTTCTGGGCGCTTCCGGTCGTGGGAGAGACTTGGGACGGGATGCTGAACGACCTCAACGGGTTCCACGTCCGGCCAGAGCACGTCGAGCAGGCGGTTGCCGCCGCTAGTGACACAACGCCTGCTGAGGGCGGCGTCGGTAGCGGGACGGGGATGATCTGCCATGGGTTCAAGGGTGGCATCGGCACCGCGTCTCGAGTGGTTCCCCCGAACGAAGGCGGTTACACGGTGGGGGTGCTCGTGCAGGCCAACCACGGCCGGCGCGAGCGCCTGGCGATCTGTGGCGCTCCGGTCGGTCGGGAGATCGGCACAAGCGAGATCCCGGTCCCAGAACTGTCTAAAGGCATCCCCGAGGGGGCCGGATCGATCATCGTAGTCGCGGCCACTGATGCGCCGCTGCTGCCGCATCAATGTCAGCGACTTGCCCAGCGTGCCGGCCTTGGGATCGCACGGACCGGCGGTGTCGGCGAGCACACCAGCGGCGATCTGTTCATATGCTTCGCCACCGGCAATCGCGGGATGGTGGTGGGCGAGCTTGAGGACGACGGTCCGCTGACTGTGCCGCTGACGATGCTCTCAGACGCCCACATCACGCCGCTGTTCGATGCGGTGGTTGAGGCGACCGAGGAGGCGATCATCAACGCGCTCGTCGGCGCCAAGACGATGGTCGGCCGCGACGGGATCACCGCATACGCGCTGCCGGGTGAGCGCGCGGCTGCTGTGGTCGCCAGCTACACGGCCCGCACAGACTCGTGAACGCTGCACGATGGTCGTAGGTGTCCCGAAAGACAGCAAGCGGGATGAGGATCGCATCGGTCCCACCCCCGCCGACCCAAACGAGCTCGGTGGCGCCGGAGCAGAAGTCCTCGTCGAAGCACGGGCCTCGTATGGACCCTGATCGGAGCTGCGGCGTGACCATAGAACCACAACGGAGCGCAACAGAGGGCGAAGCGAACACAGTGCAACAGATAACGACCTCGAGCACCCGCGCGTCGGACGCGACCGCGCGGGTGCTTACGAACTACATCGGGGGCGAATGGATCCCGTCGAGCGCGCTGGCGACTGCTCCGACGAGAAACCCGGCAACGCGCGAGACGCTCGCGCTGGTGCCGCTCTCCGGGCAAAGTGACGTCGCGGCGGCTGTGCACGCCGCTGCGGATGCTGCCGAGGAGTGGCGAGCGACCTCGCCACTCGCGCGCGCACGGGCGCTGTTTGTGCTGCGCGACCGACTCGCCGCGCACCGCCACGAGCTGTCCCTTCTCGTTACGCGCAACATGGGAAAGACACTTGAGGATGCACGTGGCGAGGTGGAGCGCGGCATCGAGTCGGTCGAGCATGCGTGCGCTGTTGCCACGCGCCTCAAGGGACAGAACCTGGAGGGCGTCGCTCGCGACGTCGACGTCGAGCTGTTTCGCCAGCCCGTTGGGGTCGTCGCCGCTATCACCCCTTTCAACTTCCCGGCGATGATTCCCCTGTGGTTCCTGCCGTATGCGATCGCGTGCGGCAATACGTTCATCCTCAAACCATCAGAGCGAGATCCGCTACCGGGAGAGCGAATCGTCGAGCTGATCGGGTCGATCGATGCCATACCGGCAGGTGTCGTGAACCTAGTTCAGGGTGGCCATGATGCGGTTAACGCGCTGCTCGATGAGCCACTGGTCGACGCGATTTCGTTTGTCGGCTCGGCCCGAACGGCGAGGCACGTGTACCGGCGCGCCTCTGAAAGTGGAAAGCGGGTGCAGGCCCTTGGAGGGGCGAAGAACGCGATGGTGCTGATGCCGGACGCGGATCCTGAACTCGTGCTCAAAGGTGTTCTCGGCTCGGCGTTCGGCGCCGCGGGTCAGCGTTGTCTCGCGGGCAGCGTCGCCGTTCTAGTCGGGGAACTAGAGCAGCAAGATCTCCTGCGCAACCGGATCGCGGAGACGGCTGCGCAGCTGCGAACTGGCGATGGCACCGACCAAGCCACCGACGTCTGCCCACTCATTGCCCCGGAGGACCGCCTGCGAGTGGAGGCGGAGATCGAGCGCGCCGAAGCAGAGGGCGCGACAATCGTACTCGACGGAAGGCAAGGCGGAGGCGCGGGGGGAGCCGAGCTCGCTCCCACCGTGATCGAGCCACGGGATATCGAGAGCGCGATTGCCCGAGAGGAAATCTTCGGCCCTGTGCTCACCCTCGTTCGCCAACCCGATCTAGCATCGGCGATCGCCTGGATCAACCGTGGGCGCTACGGCAACGCGTCGTCGATCTTCACCAGCTCCGGAGACGCAGCGCGACAGTTCCGCTGGGGCATCCAGGCCGGGATGGTCGGCGTCAACATCGGCGTAGCGGCGCCGGTCGCGTGGTTCCCGTTCGCTGGTTGGAAGAGCTCCTTCGACGGTGACCTTCACGCTAATGGCGACGACGCGTTCGAGTTCTACACGCGCAAGAAGGTCGTTACGACCAGATGGAGGTGACTAGGCGATGACCGTGACGTCCAACCTGACGCGACGCGAGATGAGCCAGCACGCTTATGAGCACCTGCTTTTTCACTTCGCACGAAATGGTGACTTTGGCTCAGATGGCGACGGGCTGATAGTGCTTTCGCGCGGAGAGGGCCCATATGTATTCGATATTGAGGGTGAGCGCTACTTCGATGCACTCTCGAGCCTGTTCTGCGCACAGATCGGATACTCGTATGGTGAGGAGATGGCAGCCGCTGCTACCAGTCAGTTCTCCGAGCTTGCGTTCAACACCAACTGGGGAACCGCTCACCCTCCGGCAATCGAGCTCGCCACTCGCCTTGCGGGCCTGGCACCCGGCGAGCTCAACAAGGTGTTCTTCACTTCCGGTGGCTCCGAGTCCGTCGAAGCGGCGTGGAAGATCGTCCGGCAGTACCACCTTGCCAACGGCCAGCCGGAGCGGATGAAGGTGATCGCGCGAAGCCGGGCGTTCCACGGCGTGACGCTCGGTGCGTTGGCGCTCACCGGCGTTCCGACGTTCAAGGAACCATTCGGCGATCCGGCGATCCCGACGCGTCATGTCTCCTGGACGAACCAGTTCAGGTCGGTGCGCAGTCTGTCGGGCACGGCGCTGACCGGGGCGTTGCTCGCTGAGATCGAGGACGTGATCGAGGAGGAAGGGACAGAGACGGTCGCGGCGATCATCGCAGAGCCGGTGCAGAACGCCGGCGGCTGCCTCACGCCGCCACCCGGATACTGGCAGGGCCTCCGGGAGATTGCTGATCGTCACGGAATCGTGCTAATCGCCGACGAGGTCATCACCGCGTTCGGCCGTCTAGGGCACTGGTTCGGCTCTGAGCGGTATGAGGTCGAGCCAGACGTGATTACTGTCGCGAAGGGACTCACGTCGGCATACCTGCCGATGGGCGCCGTTCTGGTAGCCGACAGGATCGCCCAACCGCTGTACGAGCAAGGGCGCACGCTGCTCCATGGGATCACGTTCGGTGGTCACCCTGTTGCGGCCTCGGTGGCGCTCAAGAACATCGAGATCTTTCAGCGCGACAACGTACTGGAGAACGTGCTGGCACTCGAGCCATTCCTCCAGGCACGGTTGTCAGAGCTGCTAGACGTGCCAATCGTGGCCGACGTTCGGGGAGCCGGCTTCTTCTGGGCATTCGAGCTCTGCTCCGATGATCGCGGAACGCGATTCAGCCCGGAGCAGCGCGAACGGCTGCTCAGACAGTTCCTCCCGCGACGGTTGCGAGAGTCTCACCTGATCGCGCGTGCGGACGACCGTGGTGATGCCGTCCTTCAAATAGCACCCCCGCTGATCAGCGACCGTAGGCAGCTCGACGACATGGCGGGAACGCTTGAGTCGGTGCTCAGAGACGCGAGCCGGTTCATGCACGTTCGGGGCTGAGCACATACACAAGGGGATCATCAACTTGAGGAGACAGGCATGTTCGGGAAGGTGATGTGGGCAACCGACGGCTCCGACGCCGCCGACCAAGCCCTCCTACTGGCAAAAGCTCTTGCCATGGAGGAGGGCGGAGACCTGATCGTCGCTCACTGCGAGGAGCACGCATTGCCCAGCAAGGGCGGCGAAGCCTTCCCAGTCCACGTCGATCAAGACAAGCTAAGGGCAAAGATCGATCATCAAGTCACGGAGCTTTCGAAGGCAGGGATCTCGGCCACGGTTCAGTTGACGAGCACCACCGTCGGAGGCGTCGCGCACGCGATCGCTGACATCGCCAGCGACAACGCCGTGGATGTGATCGTCGTCGGCACACGTGGACTCACCCCACTGGGCGGGCTGCTGCTCGGGAGCGTGACTCAGCGGCTGCTGCACATCGCACCATGTCCGGTACTTGTCGTCCCGACGCAGCGAACGTGAGCTAAGGCGACTCGCGAGTGGGGTCTGGTCCTGACGGCTCTGGTTCAGCGACTCGGTTGCGTCAGCCCACCCTTCGACCGCGGATTGGCCGACATCACGGGCCGAGCATCAGCCATCGACAGGTCGCGCGTGGCGGGCGGCTGGCGGACGAACTGTTCGGAGTTGCGCGCGCAACTCCGAGGAGGAACCGCTTCGCTGCCTCTGCTGGCGTCAGAAGCGGTCCGCTGCGACGCCTGTGGAGACATCCTCCGCGGCCGCGGGAACCGTGTCGACCGCATAGGCGGCGGCCGCGCGGACTGCCTCGGGACGCCTGAACCGCAGGAACAGGCACCAGATCAGCGCGGCCACTCCACCCGCGATCCAGATCCAGACCGCCTGAGCGTCTGGCTCGGTCGGAAATGGATCGAGCGAGCCCTTGAAGGCAAGCACCGGCGCCGCGATCCCGATCAGCACGACGAGTAGCCGCCAAGCGGCACCAAAGCCCGAGAAGTCCCGCCAGACGATCCGCAGCGCGAACACGGCGAGGAAGATGTAGATCGTCTCGACCAGAAAGCTGCCGGCGTCGGCGGAGATCGTGAACGTGACGATCACGTTCGCGCCGCCGTTAGGAGCGTAGTTGGTGACCGCCGTCCATATCAGCACGGCGATGCCCCACATCCCCAGCACGATGTTGCCGGCCAGCGGCGTGTTGTGGCGCGAGGTGGTCGCGAGCCAGCGGGGCAGCAGGCGGTCGCGCCCGAGCGCGAACAGCAGTCGCGACGAGGTCACCATGATCGCGATCGCGAGCGACAGCGCGTCCAAGATGATGCCGAGGTCGACGAGGACACTCAGCCACGAACCGACATACCGCTGTGCGAGGTAGCCCATCGCGTCCGCGGAGCTGCCCCATGCGTTGTGTGCCAACGCCGCCTTGCCGTACCCGATCGTTGCCGCATAGCAGACGAGCAGGAAGAACAGGGCGCATACCAGAACGGTGCCGAGCACCGCGACCGGTATTTCCTTGCGTGGCGCATGCATCTCCTCGGCGATCGAGGCGGCGGCCTCGAACCCGACGAATAGCAGGATCGCGAACAGCACCCCGCTGAAGACCGTGTTCAGCGACGTCTGGCTGGGATCGAAGACCGACAGGGTGTTGCCGCCCACGCCACCCTTGGCGATGATCACGATCGACATGATGAAAAACGGCACGGATGAAAAGCCGCACAGGGTCAGCACCCCGCGCACGGCCAAGCGGACGCCGAGGTGGTTGAGCGTCAGCGCTATTGCCAGCCCGGCGAGGCCGCCCGCCCACCACGGAATGTTGGCGTGCAGGTGGGTGGCGAAGAAGCCCTGCACGAGGAAGCACAGTCCGAGATAGATCCCGCCCGAGCCGAGCATCAGCGCCCCGATCAGATACACGCCACCGGAGAACATCCCGAACGAGTTGGAGACCGCACGCGCGAGGTACTCGTACATCGCGCCAGCGCCGACGTAGCGCCGCGCGTACAGCGAGACGACGTAGGCGATCCCGAGCGCGCCGATATCGCCAAAGAGGATCGACAGCGGCGTGTTGAACGCCGCGACGCTCGCGACCAAACCGGTGACAGCGCCCGCCGAGAAGATCGGGCCGACTCCGAGCGCCTGTCCGATCGCGTGGATCGTGCGCAGACGTCGTGGCCCCAGGTCGCCGCTCGTCTGCCCGGACACCGCGTCGCTGACCAGCTGTGCCATCGATCTCTCCTCAGGTCTCTCTATGCGGCATGAACCGCGGTGACGGATACATTACGCACTCTGCGCGAACGGGTCAAGAGTTGTTTTTCCTCGGAGGAGTGCATACATTACTCAGATTGTGCATCTCTCATCCCGATGCGAGTGACCGCCCAGACCCTCGGCCTGCCCGAGGAGCAGCTGCCGCGAGTCGACGCGATCGAGGTGATCGGCGAGCCGCGCAGGCCGCGCTCCAACTTCACCAACGACCTCGGTCGGCCGTCGATTCGGTTCCGCTGTGCCTAGCCCACCGCGGCTCGTACTCGTCCTGAGCGAGAACTGGACGCTGGTCTCACCGCGCGACCTGCGGGGCCTCGTGCGGATCGCCCAGGAGGCCGAGGAGGCCGGCATCGACGGCGTGATGTTGAGCGAGCACATCGTGCTCGGTCCGAGCGCCGGCGCCCGCGGGCGCATGGCGAACCCGCGCGATTACGCCGCCCCCGGCAACCAGGATCCTGCAACCCCGTGGCCGGACTCGATCGTCTTGATGAGCGCCATCGCCGCCGCCACGGAGCGTATCCGGCTGATTGGCGCAGCCATCATCGCGCCCCTGCGCCACCCGCTGCTGCTCGCCCACCAGCTGGCCACGCTTGACCTGCTGAGCGGCGGCCGCCTGGTCGTTCAGCCGACGGTGAGCTGGCTAACCGAGGAGTATGAGGCGCTCGGCGTGCCGTTCGAGCGGCGTGGGGTCCTGCTCGACGAACACCTGGCCGCGTGGCGGTCGCTGTGGCGCGAGACCCCGGCCAGCTTCGAAGGCGAGCACTACCGCTTCCACGACGTCTACCTGGAGCCCAAGCCGACCCGGCCCGAGGGACCCACGCTGTGGTTCGGCGGCCAGCGCGTGTCGCCCTGGATCGTGCGCCGGCTCGTGCGATACGGAAGCGGTTTCCACCCGTTCGGACAGCCAACCGCCGAGGAGCTCGCGCCGCTTCAGACGGCGATGACGGCGGCCGGTCGTGACGTCGGCGAGCTCGAGGTGGTGGGAGGAATCCGCCCCCGCTTCCCCGACGATGACAGCCCCGCCGATCTCGACGAGGCGGCCGAGCAGATCCCCGCCCAGCTCGCGGCCGGCTACACGACGATCTGCTTCAAGCCTTCCCAGTACACCGACGACCTCACACAGGTCGGCCCCTTGTCCCGGCGGCTCGTGGATCGAGTGCAGGGGTTTGCGGGTGGCTAGCGGACGTGATCCTCGGGCACGGCCCGGCCAGCCCGGCGGCGCGCTCGGAGACGGCTCGGATCGCCTGCACTCCGGTGTACAGGCGACCTGAGAGGTCGGCGAGCAGCTCGGACGCTACACCATACTATCGTACAATGTATCCATGGCAGTGAAGAGATCGCCAACCGACGGGCTCACATCGTCCGGGCCGCTCACACCGTCCGGGGTGCTCACACCGTCCGGGGTGGCAGCGTCCTCCCCGCATCCTGTGTCAGGGACGCATGACGTAGCGGCTCCGAGTGTCAGCCCGGCCAGCCCGGCCGTCACCGGCGCCGACAGCGGCGACGCCGGCACCGGCATGTCGCCGCACGCGGGGCCGGGGCAGGGAGCGACGATCACCAGCAGCGCCAACGTCACTCAGGTCAGCGAGGTGATTGAGACCCTGCGTGCCGCCGGTGTGCGCACGGCGCGCATCACTCACTGCGACCTGTTCGGAAAGTGCCGCTCCAAGGAGCTGCCCGTCGATCGATTGGAGCTGGCGGTCACCGGGCTCGGCTACTGCGTGATCAGCATGATCGAGGACATCCACGGCGAGCCGCTGGACGTGCCGGGGTTCGCCGGCGACAGCTCGTTCCCTGATATGCACGCCGTCGTCGACCTGACCAGCGGCCGCGTGCTGCCATGGGAGCCCGACACCGCCTGGTTCATATCCGATCTCCACAACGACCGCGGGCTCTCGCCACGTGGGGCACTGCACCGAGCGTGCGCCCGACTCGAGGCGCTCGGCATCAGCGCACGGATCGCACCTGAGCTCGAGTTCTACCTGCTGCACAACCGCGAAGAACGCGCTCGCTATGGAGGCGACACCGGTCTCGCGTATACAACCGGCCGCCGTGCCGACCCTGCCGGTACGGTCAAGCGGATGCACCGGGCGCTCGACGACCTGGGGCTGGAGGTGACCACCGCGCATCACGAGTTCTCGCCCGGTCAGTTTGAGATCAACCTCCACCACGGCCCGGCACTCGAAGCTGCGGACCGGACCTTCTTGTTCAAGGAGGCGGTGCGGGAGCTCGCGAACGAGGAGGGACTCGAGGCCAACTTCATGGCCAAGCCGTTTTCCGACAGCGAGGGATCGAGCTATCACGTGCACGTCTCCCTCGCTCGTGGCGACGACAACCTGTTCGCGCAGGCCGATGGTGAGCACGGGCTCAGCGAGATGTGCCTGGCGTTCACGGCTGGAGTGCTAGCCCACGCCGAGGGCCTGACCGCGCTAGGTGCCCCAACCATCAACAGTTACCGGCGGTTGGTGTCCGAGTCGATGGCGCCAACGCGGGCCGACTGGGGCCACGACCACCGCTTTACATACATCCGGATCCCGCCTCAGCGCGGTTCGGCAACAAGGCTGGAGGTGCGCGCAGCGGACGCCTCGGCCAACCCGTATCTGCTGCACGCCGGCATCC
>JASHQV010000036.1 GCA_030038955.1 Solirubrobacteraceae bacterium | reverse complement strand
GCCGCTCGCCGTATGTGGGCGGCCGCGGCGCACCGGCGCCGCGGCCGCCCACGCCGCCGCGGGCAACCAGCCGCCAGGCGTCCTCGGTCTCGCAGAGCCCGTGCACGAACACGACCAGACGGCCGCTGGCCTCGGAGAACGCGGCCGCCACGTCCGCCGGCGCCGTCGGGAGATCGCACCCGCCGACGCGCACCGCCATCTCGAGCGCCAGCGAGTTGCGCTCGGCCGACAGCAGATCGCCGTAGAAGCCGTTGAGCGCGCCCTTCGCGACGCGACCGACAGGTGAGCGCTCGAGCGACCCGGCATCGTCGGGCTGGGCCAGCCCGACGCCCTGGCCGGCGACTTGGATCAGCGTCCGGCCGAACGCGGCCGTCGAGCCGTACGCAAGCCCGGCGATCGCGTCGTGGGCGAGCTCGATCGGCCGCGCCTCACTCCCCAGCGAGCCGAACACGCGGGCGGCGATCGCCGCATGCGTCTCGTGGATCTGGGAGACGATCGAGCCGTACCCGCGGCCCGCGAGATCGCCGGCCGCGGCGTACTCGTCGGACCTCACCGAGCTGCGTTCACCGGCACGCCGCCGGCGATCTCTTGGTAGGCCTCGGCCAGGCGCCCAACGCCCTCCTCGATCTCCGCCTCCGTGACTCCGGCGTAGGCGAGGCGCAGACTCGCCTCACCGCCGTCGAGCATGAAGTCAGAGCCCTTGACGAACTGGACTCCCCGCGTCGCCGCCGCCTCGAACAGCGCACCCACGTCGGTGCTGCGCGGGAGGTCCACCCACAGGAAGTAACCTCCCTGTGGCGCCACGAAGCGGGCGTCCGGCAACTCGCGCTCGAGGCACTCGCACAGCGTCCGCGCGCGCTCGGCGAGGGCGGCCTTGACGGTCTCGATCGAGCGCGCCAGCGCACCCGAGCGGCAGAACTCGTTGACGATCCCCTCGGCCACCATGTTCGGCGAGATGTAGGCCCCGACCGCGAGCTTCTGAATCCGCGCGATCAGCTCGGCCGGCGCGACCAGGTAGCCGACCCGGATCCCGGGGCACACCGTCTTCGAGAACGAGGAGGCATAGACCACTCGCTCGGGATCGAGCGACACCATCGTCGGTGCCGGCTCGCCGGCGAACCGCAGGTCCACGTACGGGTCGTCCTCGAACACGGTGAAGTCGTGCTCGCGGGCGAGCTCCAGCAGCCGCTCGCGCTTGGCCAGCGACAGCGTGTACCCGGCCGGGTTCTGGAAGTTCGGGATGATGTGGGCGAGCTTCGGCTGCGCGCCCGCCTTCAGCACCCGCTCGAGCGCGAGCACGTCGAGCCCGTCGTGCTCGAGCTCGACCATCCGCACGTCGGCGCCGCGGCTGCGCAGCGACAGCAGCGTGCGGTCGTAGGTGGGGCGCTCGACGACGACCGTGTCGCCGCGCCCGACGAGCGCGTCGAACAGAAACGCGTCGGCCTGCATCGAGCCGTTCGTGACCAGCACCCGCTCGGCGGGAACGCCGTGCTGCTCGGCGATCCAGTCACGCAGCGGCACATACCCGACGCCGCTGCCGTAGGCGGTCAATCCCCCGGGATCCTTCTGGAATGCCGCGTCGGCGGCAGCCCGCAGACCGTCCACATCGATGATGTCCAGGGACGGCGCCCCGCGGGCGAACGAGATCATCTTTGCCATGCAGCTAAGACTACGGCGTCGTCGCCCCGAGGATCGAGACCGCCAGCTCCGCCACCTGCGTCGGCGTGTGGCCGACGCGCACGCCCCTGGCCTCGAGCGCCTCGGCCTTGGCCGCCGCGGTCCCGTGCGAGCCGGACACGATCGCGCCGGCGTGGCCCATCGTCTTGCCCGGGGGGGCGGTGAAGCCGGCGATGTAGGCAACCACCGGCTTGCTCACATTCGCCTCGATGAACTCGGCGGCGCGCTCCTCCGCGTCGCCGCCGATCTCGCCGCAGAAGACGATCAGCTCGGTCTCGGGATCGTCTTCGAACAGGCGCAGGACATCGATGAAGTCGGTGCCCGGCACGGGATCGCCGCCGATTCCGACGATCGACGAGTTGCCGAAGCCGCTGCGCGCCAGCTCGTTGCCGATCTGGTAGGTCAGCGTGCCCGAGCGCGAGACGACGCCGACGTTGCCCTGCTTGAAGAACTCGGCCGGGATGATCCCGACGTTGGCCTTGCCGGGCGACAGGATCCCGGGGCAGTTCGGACCCACCAGCCGCGCCCGCCCGTTCTTGGCGAGAACGTGGAAGGTGCGCAGCTCATCGTGGGCGGGGACGCCCTCGGTGATCGCGATGATCAGCTCGATCCCGGCGTCCTCAGCCTCGAGGATCGAGTCGGGGGCGAACTGCGGCGGCACGAAGATCATCGCGGTATTGGCGCCCTCGCGCTCGACGGCCGCGTGGAAGGTGTTGTACACAGGGATGCCGTCGACGTCCTGACCGCCCTTGCCTGGGGTCACACCGGCGACCACGTTGGTGCCGGCGTCGCGGTTGCGCAGCGTGTGGAAGCTGCCCTCGCGGCCGGTGATCCCGGAGGTGCACAGCCGCGTGCGCTGGTCGATCAGGATGCTCATCGCTGCGCGGAGGTCGTCGTCGACGCGGCCGCCAGCTCCACGACCCTGGCGGCCGCGCCGTCCATCGTCGACTCGGTGTGGACGTTGGCGAGGCTGGCCTGCGCGAGCAGCGCCCGTCCCTGCTCGCCGTTGGTGCCGTCGAGGCGGACGACGAACGGCACCGTCGGCTTGATCTGCTCGAACGCCTCGATCAGGCCCTTGGCGACCTCGTCGCAGCGGGTGATGCCGCCGAAGATGTTGAACAGCACCGCCTTGACGTTGGCGTCGGACAGGATCACTTCGACGGCGCTGGTGATCACCTCGGCCTTGGCGCCGCCGCCGACGTCGAGGAAGTTGGCGGGCCGGCCGCCGGCCTCGGCGACGACGTCGACGGTCGACATCGCCAGCCCGGCGCCGTTGGCGAGGATCCCGACGTCACCACCGAGCTTGACGTACATGACGCCGCGCTCCTTGGCCATCTGCTCCTGCGGATCCTCGGCCGAGGGGTCGCGGAGCACGGCGTTGTCCGGGTGCCGGAACAGGGAGTTGTCGTCGAGCGTCACCTTGGCGTCGAGCGCGCGCACTTCGCGCGCCCCGGACCCGCCCTCGCCGCCGGGCGTGACGATCAGCGGGTTGACCTCGACCAGCGTCGCCTCCTCCTCGACGAAGGCGGCGTACAGACGCATCAGCATCGCCGCCACGGGGCGCACGACGTCGGCGGCGACGCCGGCCTCGAACGCCAGCCGGCGAGCCTGGAACTCCTGCAGGCCGAGCAGCGGATCGACGTACAGGCGGGCGATCGCGTCCGGGTCGGAGGCGGCGACCTCCTCGATGTCCATCCCGCCCTTGGTCGACAGCATCACCAGCGGCGCCTTGGCGCCACGGTCGAACACGATCGAGGCGTAGTACTCGGCGGCGATCTCGGAGGCGCGCTCGAGCCACAGCTCGTACACGGTCAGGCCGCGGATGTCCATCCCGAGGATCGCCTTGGCGTTCGCCTCGGCCTCCTGGCGGTCGCTTGCGAGCTTGATCCCACCCGCCTTGCCACGGCCGCCGATCTGCACCTGCGCCTTGACCACGCACGGGTAGCCAATCTCGTCGGCGGCCGCTACGGCCTCCTCGACGGTGTGCGCGGGCTTGCCGGAGGGAACCGGGACGCCATGGCGCGCGAACAGCTGTTTTCCCTGATATTCGAGCAAGTCCATGGGGATGGACCGTACTGGAAAGCCCGCCAGCGCCGTCGCATGGCATCATCGAGCGCCGATGACGATCCCGAAGCAGGTCAAGTTCGTCACGTTCGACGTCTACGGCACCCTGATCGACTGGGAGACCGGCGCCTACGACGCCTTCCGCAAGGAGGCGGACCGCGACGGCTTCACGATCGAGCGCGACCAGCTGGTGCCGCTGTTCCACTCGATCCAGCAGCAGATTCAGGCCGGCTCCTACGAGCTTTACGCGGAGGTGCTGCGGCGCACGGCGGTGCAGATCGCGAAGCAGCTTGGATGGCCGCTGGAGCCCTCGCGCTCCGGCTTCCTGCCCGACTCGGTGCAGCGCTGGCAGCCGTTCAAGGAGACCAACCCAATCCTCCAGAAGGTCGCCAAGAGGCACAGCATCGGGCTGATCTCGAACGTCGACGACAAGCTGCTCGGGCAGACCCGGCGCCACCTGCAGACCGCCACCGGGCAGCCGCTGGACTTCGACCTCGTGGTCACCGCCCAGCAGGTCCGCTCGTACAAGCCCGACCCGGCCCACTTCACCGAGTGCGAGCGGCGGATCGGCGGCAAGAAGGGCTGGGTTCACATCGCGGCCAGCTACTACCACGACGTCGAGCCGTGCCTGAAGAAGCGCATCCCGATCATCTGGGTCAACCGCACCGGCCAGCAGCTGGAGTCAGGACAGAAGAAGCCCGACGCGGAAGTCAAGAGCCTGCGCGAAGCGGTCAAGCTGATCGGGATCAGCTAGTAGTCGAGCTCGATCAGTAGAGACCCTCACGCCGGGCATAGCGGGCGGCCCGCTCGCGGTCGTAGTCCTCGGCGTCGAAGTCTGGCTCCGCTTTCAGGCTACGAAGGATCGAGCCGCTGCTGGGCAGCGCCGACCGCTCGATGTGGTGCTCCGGGTTCCACAGCTCGGAGCGGATCAGCGCCTTGGGGCATTGGGTATAGGCCTCTTCGATGTGGATGCGGATCCCGAGCTTCGGAACCTTGCCGTCCACGGCGCTGCCGGCCAGCAGGTCGTCATCCTCGACGATCTCGGCACGGCCGTTGACTCGAAAGGTGTCGCCGACGCCGGGGATCAGGAACAGCAGCGCGATGCGCGGGTCGACGAGCAAGTTCGTCAGGCTGTCGGCGATCCTGTTGCCCGGGCGATCGGGGAGCAGCAGCGTCCTCTCGTCGAGGATGCGCACAAAGCCCGGCGGATCGCCGCGGGGCGAGACATCGAGTCCCCCGTCAGGGGCAGCCGTCGCCACGCACGCGAACGGGGAGAGCTCGATGAATCGGCGCGTGAGGTGATTGAGCCGGTCGGAGATCTTCGCCTTGATCAGCGGGGCCGGGCTGCCGACGAGCTTCCGCAGCTCCGTCTCGTCGGTGATCACGCGGCAGGCCACGCGGGCGAATATACGCTTAGCTGTGACATGCGGGCACTGGCGCTGCACGAGGATCTGATCGTCGTCGTCAGCGCGGTGTGGCAGACCACTTGCACGCTCGTGCGGGCGGGCTCGGGCTCGGGCAACGAGGGATTCGTGATCGACTCGCCAGTGCTGCCCGAGGAGCTGGACGCGCTGGCGCCGCTGGCCGAGCGGTCGGGCTTCCCGGTCAGCGGGCTGCTGTGCACGCACGCCGACTGGGACCACCTGCTGGGCCGGCTGGCGTTCCCCGAGGCGCAGCTCGGCCTCGGCGAGCGCAGCGCCGAGCGGCTGGCCGCCGAGCCGGGCGACGCCCAGCGGCGGCTGCGCGCGTTCGACGAGCAGTTCTACGTTGACGGTCGCCGACCGCTTGGGCTTGGCGGCGGCCAGGTGCTGCCGGTACCCGGACGGCTGTCGCTGGGCGGGAGCGAAGGCGTGGAACCGACCGCAGAGGGGGACGCCCGTGCGGAGCGGAAGGTGGGGCCGGAGCGGAAGCTTGCGCCCGAGCGGGAGGTGGAGCCGGGGCGGGAGCCGGAGCGGAAGCTTGCGCCCGAGCGGGAGCTGGAGCTGCATGCGGCCCCCGGGCACACGGCGGACGGGACGGCCTTCTGGCTCGAGTGGCTGGGCACGCTGGTGTGCGGCGACTACCTGTCGCCGGTCGAGATCCCGATGCTTGGCGCCGGCGGCTCGGCGACGGCTTACCTGGAGACGCTGGCGCGACTCGCCGAGCTCGTGGAGCGCGCCGACACCGTCGTCCCGGGGCACGGGCGGCCACTGCCGCGCGCCGACGCTCAGCGGCTGCTGGCCGAGGACGTCACCTATCTCGAGCGGCTGCTGGCCGGCGGCGACGCGCCGCTCCCGGACGGGCGGCGCGGCAGCGAGCAGCGCCGGATCCACGCCGACAACCTGGCGCGGATCAGCAACGCGGGCGGCAGCGGATGATCCGCTCGCGGGTCGAAATGCGTCGGACTATGCGTCGATATTCGTCCCGCAGTCGCCCCGGCAAGAGGTACTTCGAGGCATGCAGCAAGCGTGCTCCCGCGCGCAAACCGTCACTCGTCCTCGCCAGTTTGCGCGCAAGAACACGAAAAACGTGCTCGCGCGCGCAATGCGCGGATCGATGGCGCACCTTGCGCGCTAGAGCAGGTGCCGGGAGACTCTGGCCGCGTCGCTGGGACTACTCGGCGACGACTTCGGCAGCGTCGGAGCGGTTGGCGGCCTCGGTGCGGTCGGCGGTGATCACCACGAGCGTGTCACCGCTCGCCACCGCCACGCCGACGGCGATCGGCAGCTCGGCCACCGTGCCCGCCTTGTGCGCGGTGATCTCGTTCTCCATCTTCATCGCCTCGATCACACAGATCAAAGCGCCTTCGTCGACCTGAGCCCCCTGCTCGACGGCGACCTTCAGGACGGTTCCCTGCAGCGGCGAGCTGAGCGTGTCGCCGCCTCCGACTGCCGCCCCCGCCGCCCGCCCCGAGCTGCCGCGCGCGCGCCGCGGCCGGCGGACCGTCGCGGCCGCTCC
>JASHQV010000361.1 GCA_030038955.1 Solirubrobacteraceae bacterium | reverse complement strand
CCGGCCTGACCTGCCCGCAGGATTCGCGTTCGAGGGCATGCCCGCGCTTCCAGTCGGCGAGCTCGCTCCCCGCTTCTCGCTTCCCAGCCTCCGCGGCGACCCGGTCGCGCTGCAGTCGCTGTGTGACCGCGGCCTGCCGGTGCTGCTCGTGTTCGCGAGCGAGGCCTGCGGCCCGTGTCGGGAGCTGCTACCGGAGGTCGCGCGGTGGAGCGCGGCGCTCGGCGAGCAGATCACGTTCGCGGTGATCGAGAGCGACGTTCCGAAGCCGCAGTCGCTAGCCGAGCAGATCGACCGCGCCGGTGACTTCCTGGCCGTCTACGAAGCTGGCCGCGAGGTCGCGGAGAGCTACCGCATCGCGGCCACGCCGACGGCGCTCGCCGTCGCCGCCGACGGCACCATCGCGAGCTCCCGCGCCGAGGGCTCGGTGCAGATCGAGGAGCTCGTTCGCGTGCTGCTGCAGCGCCGTGAGCGGAAATCGCCGGCGCTGCCGGTGACGCTCGTCGGACAGCCGTCCTGATCTGCTCGGCGGCGAGGCTGGCGAACCGGTGGCGGACGAACAGCAATCGGGACCAGATACGACCGTGACGGGTCACGCCTACGGCGTCGGCCTGGTCATCGAGGCGCCCGATGCGCAGCTGCTCGGTCGAATGCTCGAGCTGCTGCCCCCCGGATTCCAACAGCGACAACAGGGCGAGGGTGCCACACGGTTCGGGCTCACCACCGAAGACGGCGTCAGCTATAGCGTCGAGCGGGATGGATCGGAGCTGATGACCGGCGAGCTCGACGTAGCGCTGGGCATCTTCGACACCTTCGTCCGCGGTCATGTGGCGCTGAACGCCCGCGACCGGGTGTTCGTGCACGCCGGCGCCGTCGCGTACCGCGGCACGGCGATCCTGATCCCGGGCATGAGCTTCACCGGCAAGACGACCTTGGTTGCGGAGCTGGTTTCCGCGGGTGCCGTCTACTACTCCGACGAGTTCGCGGTGCTCGATCAGGACGGGCGCGTGCATCCGTACGCAAAGCCGTTGTCGCTGCGCCTCCGCGAGGGCGAGCGCGAGCAGACCAACCAGCAGATCACCGAGCTCGGCGGCGTCGCCGGTCACGAGCCGGTGCCGGTCGGCCTGATCGCCTGCCTCCAGTACCGGGCCGGGAGCGAGTGGCAGCCGACCGAGCTGACGCCCGGCGAGGCCGTGCTGGAGCTGTTCTCCCACGCGGTCCCCGCCAGCACACGGCCCCAGGAGTCGCTGCTCGCGCTGCGCCGCGCCGCGCAGCACGCGACGGCTTTGAAGGGCACCCGTGGCGAGGCCGCAGCAATCGTCCCGGACCTGCTCCAGCGCGTGCAAGCGGCCGCGGCGTCAAGGCACGCGACCTAAGGCAGCGTCAAACCGAGACTGATTAGGTATCGCGCGACTTTGCCGATACCTTAGATGCAGCTCAGCAGGGGCCAGCGCAACCGAGCACCTTCAGAATGCCTGCCGACACATCCGTCGAACACGTTGAGGGCGTGATCCTCGTCATCCTGATCGTGGCGACGATCCTCGCCTGGGCGATCCGCAGGCTTGCCCGGTCGCGGCCCGACTTCCGGATCGGCATGCCGTTCGCGGTTGCCTTCGGCATCAGGCTGCTGGCGATCGTGGGGATCAGCGCCACCGGGCTCGAGTCCTCGCTGCGTGGCGGCGATGAGACCACCTTCCTCGACGAGGCAAGGATCCTGGCCACTCACCAGCTCGGTCGGGACTACTTTCCGCACGGCGTCTACCAGCTGCACGTGGTGCTGTTCGCGCTACAGATCAAGCTGGGGTTCCTCACGGTTGGTGCGATGCGCATCAACCAGGTCGGTCTCGCGCTGCTCGGCTACGTCCTGATGATCGCGGCGGTGTACGACCTGGGCGGCCCCAGAGCGGCGCGGCTCGGCGCCTGGCTGCTTGCGTTTGAGCCGGCGAGCATCTTCTTCAACAGCGAGATCCACAAGGAGTCGCTGATGGAGCTGTCCGCCGGGATGATGGCGTTCGGCGGCGTCTGGCTGTGGAAGCGCCTCGACCTGCGAGGCATCCTGATCTGTGCTGTGGCGGGCTTCATCGGGGTTGAGACCCGCAGCTACGCGGGCTGGTTCCTGGTCTGTTCCGGCGTCCTGATCCTGCTGCACGCGGCGATCCGCGGGATGCACCGCCCGATGCGCGCGATGCCGATCATCTACGCGATCATCGTCGCCGGGGTTCTCGTGACCCCGACGCTGCTGGCCGCGACCTCGAGCAAGCAGCTGCAAATCCTGCAGCGGTCGGAGAGCGCCAACGCGACGGGCCAAGCCAACGGCCCAGATAGCGACAACCTGGCGCTCGAGGACGTCGACTTCTCGAGCAGAGGCGCGATCATCACGAACCTGCCGAACCGCATCCGGGAGCTGGTGCTGGAGCCGTATCCCTGGCAGGTGGCGGATCCCAGCCAGCGGTTCGGGGCGATCGGCACGCTCGTCGCCTACGCCGTGCTGATCTTCCTGGCTCGGTACGCGTGGCTCAACCGGGGCCACGTGTTCGAGCGTGCCGCGCCCCTGCTATACCCTCTGTTGTTCCTGCTGGTCGCGTACTCTCTGGCGGTTGGTAATGCCGGAACCGGATTCCGGTATCGCTCACATCTCGTTACCCTTGGAATTGCGGCTCTCGCGACGCTCAGGGCGCATGCGGTCGCGGAGCCGGCAACTGAAACGAGCAGGCGCAGACGGGCTCGCGGGCGAAGCTTGCGTCGCCCCAGCGGGAAGCCCGCGACCGCTCACGATTTCTAAGGGGGCTGCCGATGTATGAGCAATGCCGTCATCGAATGGAGACAGTTGATGCCTGAGTTCACGGGGCACAACGACATCAGGTCGTATCTGCGGGTTCTGTGGCGCTGGAAGCTCCTGTTCCTGGCACTGGTGATCGCCTGCCCGCTGGCCGCCTATCTGCTCGAGCGCGGCAAGCCGAACGTCTACCAATCGCAGGCGCTGGTCGGAGTCAATCAGGAGAGCGTCGTCACGACGCTGCTCGACAACAGCGGCGGATTCTCGACCACCAACGTCACTGCCGTGGCCCAGCTCGTGAAGACGTCTCCGGTCGCCGACGTGGCCGCTGGATTGATGCACCCGCCGGCCAATCCGAGCCAGATCGCCTCAGAGGTCAGCGCAACCGGCAATACCGTCACGAACTTCGTGACGATCACCGCGCAGGACCGCAACCCGGTCCGCGCGGCCGAGATCGCCAACGCCTTCGCCAAGGCGATCGGGCGCAATCAGACGCATAACGCGATCTCCCAGCTGGACTCGGCGATCGCCGGGATCAAAGCGCAGCTGAGCCATCTCAGCTCCAAGGACTTGACGACTCAGGCGACGTTGAAAGCGCAGCTCGACCAGCTGCAGGCGGCCGTCGCCGGCCAGGGCAACGAGGCGGCAATCCTGCAAGCCGCGGCTCCGGACTACACCCCCGCTGGCCCGCACCTGAAACGGACGGTCGAGCTCGGCTTCGTGATCGGCCTGCTGCTCGCGTTCGGCGCGGTCGTGCTGGCCGAGAGCGCGGACCGGAGGATGCGGACCACGGACGATCTCGAAGGGATGACCGACCTGCCGCTACTCGGCTCGATCGCCCCGAGCGCCTTCCGCGACTCCCCGGAGCTCGATCCGGTCGACGAGGAGTCGTTCCAGATGTTGCGAACATCACTCACCTACTTCAACGTCGACCAGGCGCTGAAGAGCGTCCTGATCACGAGCCCCAGCGAGAAGGAGGGGAAGACGACCGTCGCCACTCGCCTTGCGCTCGCGGCGGCGCGCGCCGGCTCCCGCGTGGTGCTCGTCGACGCCGATCTGCGTCGGGCTGGAGCGACTGAGCGCCTGCACGTCGATCGTCCGATCGGGCTCGGCTCGGTGCTGAGCGGCCAGGCATCGGCGCAGGACGCGCTGGCAGAAGTTGCACTGCCCGAGGACGCCCTCGGGCACCTCCGGGTGCTGCCCGCCGGCCCTCCCCCACCCAACCCGTCAGCTCTGATGAGCTCCAGCCGGATGCAGGAGCTGGTACACGAGCTCGAGGCCGACACGGACCTCGTGATCGTCGACACGCCAGCCGCGCTCGCCGTCAGCGATGCGGTGCCGCTGATGCAGACGGTCAGCGGCATCGTCCTCGTCGCTCGCCTGAACCAGTCGGATCAGGCGACAGTCGAGCGGCTGCGCCGGATCGTCAGCAACGCACACGGCGTCCTGCTCGGGGTCGTCGCGACAGGCGTCTCAGCGGGGCTTGGATACGGTCAGAAGACCCGCTCGCATTACTACTACTCCTCACGCGGCAGAGAAGCACAGCGCAAGCGCCGCCCCGCCGCCGGGCAGGAGCAGCCGTCCGCCGGCGGCCTGCTGCTCAATCCGACCGATCAGCAGCCGGTCAGCTCGCAGCCTGACTGATCAAGCCGGCAGACGGACCAGGCCTGATGGCTCAACCTCAGCGGAGCGTTCCGAGCGATGGCAGTCGGTAGCGCGCAGCGTCCACTGCGCCTCCGGGCTTGACCGAAGGACATCCGCGTGGCGTCACCGGCCGACGAGCGCGATCTGGCTGTGGACGGCCCGGCGCAGCCACCGAGCAGCGACGCAGCCACGCCAGCGAGAGACGACCTCGGATTGGCCGCGGGCGTGGCTCGCAGCGGGATCTGGTCGGTAGCCGGACAGCTGTCGATCCTACTGGTGACGCTGATCGCCACCCCGTTCACGATCCGGCTTTTGGGACCGGCACGGTATGGAGTCTGTGCTCTGCTCACGACCGTGTTCGCGTACTTCAGGCTGGCTGACATCGGCATGACCACCGCGTCGACGAAGTTTGCCGCTGAGCGCTACGCGGACGACGATGGTCACGGTGAAGCGGCGGTGATCTGGACGGCTCTTGCCGTTACCACCGCGCTCACCGGGGCGGCCGCCCTGGCGGCATCGATCGTCGCGCCCTTCCTCGTATCGGACGTGCTCCATATCGGGGGTCACCTCCGAAGTGACACCATCGTCGGGTTTCGGCTGATCGCTGCTGCCTCCGTGGCCTACGCAGTCATGGGCGTTAGCAACACCCCGCAGCAGGTGCGACTTCACTGGGGCCGCCTGACGCTGGCAACCTCGGGTCCGGCCGCACTTCAGGTCGCCATCACCCCGGTCGTACTGGCCGTCACGGCTGGCGGGGTCATCGCCGTGGCTGCGGTCGTGTTGCTCTCCACTGCAGCCGCCGCGATCGCCAACTTCGCCGTCGCCGTACGGCTGCTTCCGGTCCTACACCGGCCGCACGTGCAGGCCTGGGCGGTGCGCCCACTGGCTAAGTATGGAGCCTGGCTGGCGGTGTCGGGATTCGTAACGCTTCCGCTCACGTCGGCCGATCGGTTCTTCTTGGCTCACTACCGCTCCTCGACCCAGGTCGCCTACTACGCCGTGGCTGCCTCGCTGGGCGCAGTGCTTACGATCATTCCAGCAGCGGTCTCCCAGCCGATGCTGCCGGCGCTTACACGGCTCACTTCCGAAGGTCGGCACGACGAGCATCGGCGTCTCTATCACCAGATTCTGCGAGGAGTTTTCCTGGTGACGACCCCGACTGCGC
Source organism: Solirubrobacteraceae bacterium (assembly GCA_030038955.1). Taxonomy (GTDB): domain Bacteria; phylum Actinomycetota; class Thermoleophilia; order Solirubrobacterales; family Solirubrobacteraceae; genus Palsa-465. The sequence goes on along the minus strand of JASHQV010000361.1, from coordinate 20,417 downwards.
TGACGATGGCATTCCTGGCGCGGCCGTTTCTTGGCCTGTGGGCAGGCCACATCTACGCCATCCACAGCGTGACGGCATTCGACATCATCCTCGCAGGCCTGTGGCTCAACACGCTCGGTGTCACGCCGTATTATCAACTGCTAGTGTCAGGCCGGACCGCGACGGTTGCGCTCATCCGCCTCGCCGAGCTGATCCCGTACCTGATTATCGCCGCCGTGCTCAGCTCCGCGTTCGGCGTGATCGGCGCTGCTACAGCCTGGAGTCTTCGCATAGCCGTCGATGGTCTGCTGTTCTTCGTGATCCCGACGCGCTCCCAGCGACTTCCATGGACCCTCACGCCTCAGCGGGCAGGTGGATCGCTTGCGGCAGTCGTTGCTCTCGCTGCTTGCTTACTGGCTCTCTCACAGGTGACCGCCTCGCTACCGACCCGCGCTGGATGGAGCATCTTGATGGTCGTCTTCTACGCGGCAACGACCTGGAAGCTCGTGCTCGTTCCCGACGAGCGTGCCGGCCTCACCAGCCTGATCCAGTCGATAGTCCCCCGTCATCGTGCTACGACCTGACTCCCGAACGGTCGAAGCTCCTCGGGAGCGTGGCACAGCCGCGCAAGGGCACCGCGCTCGGCATTGTCAAACGAGGTGGAGCTAGATCGATGCACAACGTTCTCGTCGTGGCCTATTACTTTCCACCCTTGGGAGGCATCGGGAGCCTGCGGATGTGTCGGTTTGCGTCATTGCTGTCCGAATACGGGTGGGAGGCGACGGTGCTTGCGCCAGCGAACGGGGCGTACTACCACGACCCGCAACTGTCCTTTCCCGAGGAGCGGGTGTTGCGCTCTCACTCATTTGAGTTGAGTCGCGCGGGGAAGCGCGTCTTGCGTACCGGGGGCACTGACACGACACCAGCGCGTCCTGACAGCCTGCGACGCGGGTTGCAGACCGCGGCTCGTCGTGCCCTCTACTTTCCTGACGCTCAGGTTGGTTGGTACTGGCCGGCGATTCGTCGTGGCCGAGCGGCGATCCGCGAACGCTCCTATGACGCGATCTTCTCGTCGGCCCATCCGATGACTGCGCATCTCGTCGCGCGCCGGCTGCACCGGGACACGGGGATCCCCTGGGTCGCTGAGTATCGCGACCCGTTCAGCGGGCTGACGCCAGGTACTATCAACCGGCGACGGGCGGTTCGCTTGGAGCGCTCGATCGCACGCGAAGCGTCTGCGACGGTTATGACCTCTCCCACCTGGGCTGACGCCTATGGCCGACGGTGGCGGCGACCAGTGACTGTGATCACCAATGGGACGGACGGTCCAGTTCCAACACGCCCGGCGCAGCATGGCCATTACACGTTAGCCCATCTCGGCAGCCTCTACCCCAACTGGCACGACCTGAGTGGCGTATGGGAAGCCATCCGAAAACTTGATCAGAGAGGCAGTGCACGCGTTGACCGGATCTGCTTCATCGGAAATCCTCAACCTGAAGTGCGCGCTGAGCTCGAGGCTCATGGCCTAGGAGCTCGGATGGAGACCACGGGGCTCCTCGGACGGACGGAAGCACTCACTCGGCTCGGCGAAGCAGATGCGTTGCTCCTCGCTGGCCCCAAGGATGGGCGTGAGATCTTGCGCGGATGGATTCCAGCCAAGCTGTTCGAGTACCTGGCCACTGACCTCCCGATCGTCTATGTAGGAAGTCGCAAGTGCGACGCCGCCGCACTGCTGCTCAACCAACCCGGCTGTCATGTCCTCGACAGCCGCGACGTGCAAGGGCTGATAGTCGCCTTGGAGCGTTGTCGTGCTGGTCGGCATGTTCGCGACATCAGCAGCTACACCCGTCTGGCGTTGACTCGTGCCTTGGCTGACATTCTGGACGTTGCTACTTTGCAGAGCTGAGCCAGGATGGCTTCCACCTCACGGGACCTCCAGCCCGACATGACTTGCTCCATGGCTCGAGAGTCGACACGACGCCGCGGAATGCCAGGCGTCGCGAGCTTGAGGGGCAACGGCGGGCGCACTGCCGCGGCACTGCCGCGCGAGCCCGATCAATCAGCGGGATCTATCGGGGCACCGCCCACCGGGCGAAGCCCACGGGAGTCGGATTGATGCGACGCCGAGCGCGCCGCAGCATCCGCTTCAGATCCGACTCGGGGGCGCTTGAGACCTCGATCCGCCAGGTCCCCTTCAAAGTGTCGAGCCAATAGAGCCTGAGGTCGTGATGGTCGTGAGCCCAGCGCAACGCGGTAGCTCGCTGCCATCGGTTACGGCCGTCGTCGGCAAGGACAACGCCATCCTCGGCAAGTCGGGAACCCAACACCTCGATCGCGGGCCAGCGACTCCATCGTGTGACCGCTGGCGGTCCGTCCACCAGGAGAAGGTCGATCTTCGTGTCGCCCATCGCGTCGAGGACGGCATCTGCGTCATACCACGAGGTCCACGTGGTCCCAACAAGCTGGCGTCGCAAGGGCGCAAGCACGATTCGGACCCGCTCGCCGAGGCCGAGCTCCTGCACCCGCTCGGCGGTGGCATCGGCGAATCGTCGATCGTGTTCGATGCTGATCAGCTGGCCAGTGCCATGGCGGTGAAGCAATCCTGCGATGAGAACGGTCGAAGCCCCTGATCCGAGCTCAACCACCAGACGCGGACGGCGTTCCAACTCATCAGCGAGCACACGACCGAGATCGGCCTCGATCGCCCAGATGCCGAAGCTCGGGCAGTTGCGTCCGAAGACTGCGCTCAGCAGGCTCATGTCCTCGATATTTCGGATCTGTCGATCTCGGTATGCAGCCTGGCTCCATGCGAGATATGCCGACATACCCGCAATCGCGTCCGCGGCCACCTCACGCTTCCAAGTCCGGCTGCCGCGCATCGCCAACGGGACAGCAGCAGCGGCTGCTGCTCGCAGAGCTGGAGCGGCCGTCATCTCGGCCGCGAAGGCCCGCCGACGCAGGCGCCATGCCGTCACGCCGCTCCTCCGCGACGTATGCGTTTGGCCCTCAACTCGGGTACCTCAACGCTCGCCCAAATCCTCGCGGGCGAGTATGGCCGTCCGTCGCACGCCGCGTACAGTAGCGACCGCTTCCCAGCGACGGTTCCAATACTGTGCTGTATGGGCCATGCAGGATGTCTGATGGGAGCTGCGGCGACGTTCACAAGGTCTCGGATCCCTCCTTCGGCCAGACAGCTGAGTCGGGTACCCGCGAGCCGCATGCCGTAACGCTCGCTGTAGACACTGTCGCATCGGTCACGACAAGTCTTCGGAGGTTCCCTCCGGCTAGCTGCTCGATGACGGTCTCCAGACGATGGCACGGCAAAGCTATTGGGTGGTAGTAGACCTCGTCGGCTGAGGTGTAGAGGTCGTCCCCGACGAGCATGCGTCTCCTGTTGGCGGCCGCCAGCCACACCACCCCGAGCGTCTCGGCGCCAGCTTCCACGATCAACAGCACGTCTCCCCGAAAGTTCCGTTCGAGCGCTAGGCTCACGACCCTTGGGGATAGCAGCGCCGACATCTCCCGGTAGGAGCATCGACGTAGCACAGCGGATCCGCTCTCGCGATTGACGCGGTAGATGAAGGTCTCGCGCGGCACCTCAGCTGGGGTATCAGTGCGGTGGGAGGTCTGCATCCGGCCAGCAGCTCGTCGGATGGCTGACTTGTACCCCCCCAGCTTGACCGCTCGTAGCCAACCAATCGATCGTGCCTGCACCCAAGCTGCAGACCAAGCTGCCTTGGCATGTCGGCCGTGACCCCAGACCGCACGGTACACGTCGTGCTCGCCCGTGTCCCAGAGCGCCTTGTAGGGAGCCTCGCCGAGGGAGAAGTCGTACAGCCGATCTCCACGCTCACATGCCGCCTCCAGCACGTGCAACAGCAGCAGCAGGCCCGGTGAGTATCGATTGAACCGGTGGTCGTGAGCAAGTACGTAGCTGGACGTGTAGTCACGCCCGCGAACGCCGTAGGAGAAGGCGATGATCTCACCATCTAGCCGCAGCATCGAAAGCAGCATGAGATCGGGTGCCAGCGCCTGAGCGGCACGAAGCTGAAGCTCCGGAGTCTCAACGAAGCTCGCTCTGATCCGCTGTCCCCGCCAGCGCGTTTCCCAGAGCTCGGCAAGCTTGGGCATGGCCTCCGTGATCGCATCCGCGTCACCAGTCTCGATGAACTCGAGCGCCCCCAATCTCGCCAGCCGATCGCGTTTGCGTCGCCAGGTTGCTCGCTGTCTGCTCTTGTGGCGCTCCAGGAGCGTTGACCAGCCGTCCCTGAGGTCAACCTCAGGACACGTGTCGGTGCGGACGAGCAGAGGCCGCCCCAAGCCAGGCAGCCCCTGCTCGCGTATCAGTCTGAAGAAAGGCGACCGCGCTCTCAGGCCCTGCAGATCTATGCCCTTGATGCGGCGATCATCTCGCGTGTGCTCCGCCCAGGCTCGAACGGCAGCGACGAGACGTGCGGGATCGAACACCGGCCCGGAATAGTTGCCGACGTCCGCGCCGATGAACCCCAGATGGCCGCGCGAGCTCAGCTGCATCGGAAAGATCGCGATGGCCCGTCCGTCCGCTTTGACGACCGCGACCTGCAGCTCCTGGCTGCGCTGCGCCGCACGATCGAGCCACGTCGTGATCCACGCGTGCGACTGGAACCCAGACGCCTCTGGCGTCAACTCCAGAAGCGCGTCCCAGTCTTTGCGGACATTCGCGAGCCCTGCCGGCGAGCGGACGATCTCGATTGTCATTCGGTGAGCTTCCGTACAAACGTGAGATCCACTCCATGACGGGCGACGCACTCGAATCCTGCGCGGCGCTGCGCGATCTGAGAAGCGACGTTGTCGCCTAGTACGTGCACGAAGCAGGCTTCGCAGCCCCTCACGGCCATCTCGTCGCAGAAGCGCCGGATCAGAGCGGAGCCGAGCTGCTGACCCCTCGCCGATGGGTGGACGAAGATCTCGCTCAGATAGCAGCTGCGGCACGCATCGAGGCCGAGATCGGGCAGCACATCCGTCGGTCGGCGACGCTCGCAGGTCTCGCCCGAGTGTAACTGGCTGACAAGTCCGCTGGTGACGCGAGCGAGCACGACGCGCGCGATCGCTGGCCTCGACGGAAGCTCGCGCGCGAATGCCCGTGCAAGCTCCCAAAGGTGCTCCGCGTAGAACGCGCGAGCGTAGCTCTGCGGACGATCCGTGCCCAGACACGCGCCCGCCAGCTGGTCGCCGGTCCACGCTGTCATACCTACTTCATGGCCACCCGTGCAAAAGCGACGAAAGTACACCGTCCCAACCCGCGTGCCTAACTGGCTCCACACACTGTCCGGCGTGCACACTGACCAGAGCCTGGCTATCTCGTCTGCGTCGCCAGGTACGGCAAGGCGAATCTGCGGCTCGAGATCGGACGCGACAGGCATCGTTCCGCAGCGCTAATCGCCGAACGGCTTCGGCGAGCTCGCCTGGAGGCCGGATGCCCGCGTAGCGGAGCGATACTCGTCGGCGACTTCACACATTGTCATCGAGTTGAACCCGAACGAATCGCGGAGCCTTGCGTAGCGTTCAATGATCTTTGCGAGAAAGGCCAGGTTGCTCGCTGGGTCTGCCCCAAAGTTGTGCGGATGCCACCACAGATGAAAGATCTTCTGCGCCTCTGCGGCGGCCGTCATTGCCGCATCAATTCGAGCGAGGCGGACCGCGTCAAGCCTCCCGAACGAGCCGTGGCAAGGCCTCAGGAACCTGGTCTGCGGCACGTTGACCACGCCTGATACCTCGTGCGCGTGCTGGAGGTGATGGGTTCCCAGGGGAACGTAGGCATCGACCAGACGGCACACGCGTGCGATCTGCGGGTCGGTGCCGCGCCGAGGGTGTTGGTACCAAGCCCGTTCCGTTCCACGAAACGCGGTCAGGCCCAGCTCTTGGCAGATCCGCAGCGCCGGCGCGCTCACCTGGTTTCGGGGAAAGACGATCGAGGTCGGCGCAAGATGATGACTCGCCGCCAACCCCAGTGCCGCCTTGATATCTGCTCGGAACGCATCGTCCGAGACCCCCGGATCGAGCACGTAGAAGTGCGACAGCGTATGCGTTGCGATCTCTTGGTCAGGTGCCATCGCAACCAACTGAACCAGCGAGGGAGCATAGTGAAATGGGTCATCCCGCTCGTTCTGTCCCACAGTTGGCAGCTCGGTATACGGGTCGAGGCGGGGATCCATGTAAGCCCCCCTCACATCGGGAAGGTGATCGAGGAGCTCGTCGCGATCCTCTGCCATCAGGAATCCTACCGTGGCCCACGTGGCGTGAATCTGACATCCCTCGAAGAGCTCCAAGATCCGGGGCACAACCTCACGTACACCCAGCAGGTTCGAGCGATACTGATCCACGGACCATTGGTCACGTACCCCCCAGTGAAGCTCGAAATCAAGCGAGATCACGAAACGGCCGCCCAAGCCGGACCTCCCATTTTCCATCGGCGCGAGTATACGCACGGGATCGTCTTCAGGCCGGAGCGCAACTTGGCTGCGCGGCTGCTAGCTTCCTCAGCGATGGGGGTCGTGTCACCTTCGCTACACCGGCCAGTGGCAGCGAGCTGATGTGCGGCATCGCCGGTGCCGTGCTTGCGAGCCAAGACGGGAGCCCCGCATCCTCGATCGACGCCCAACTCGCCACGCAGCGTCACCGAGGCCCAGATGCTGAGGGCTACTTCAGCGGCGGCCGCGGAGTCGTGGGGCAGAACCGGCTCTCGATCATCGACTTGGTCACGGGCGATCCGCCGGTGCTCGACGAGAGCGGTGACATCGGTGCTGTCCTAAACGGCGAGATATACAACTTCCACGGCCTGCGCGAGCAGTTGCGGGTCGAGGGCCATCGCCTCGCAACCAGCGGCGACACGGAGGTTCTCGCGCATCTGGCTGAAGAGCATCCCGCCAAGCTGATCGCGCAGAAGCTCGACGGCATGTTCGCGTTTGCCGTCTGGGACCGCCGTCGCGAGCGGCTGCTCGTAGGCCGTGACCGCGTTGGCAAGAAGCCGCTCTACTACTGGCGATCACCGAAGGCGTTCGTGTTCGCGAGCGAGATCAAGGGCGTGCTGGCGCATCCCGCAGTGTCATGCGAGCTCAACGAGCGCGCACTCTCCGCGTACTTGACCTTCGGGTATGTACCGACCCCCGACACGTTCTTTGCCGGCATCCAGAGCCTTCCCCCCGCACATGTGCTGACGTTGAGGCCGGGTGCCGATCCTGTCATCGAACGCTACTGGTCCCTTGAGGTCCCGGGCATCAACGGAGCGGTCGCGCCGCTCGACCTAAGCCTCGATGAGGCTGCGCGGGAGGTTCGCCGACGCCTCCAGGCAGCGATCCGCCGGCGGCTGATCTCAGACGTCCCGCTCGGTGCGTTTCTCAGTGGCGGAGTTGACTCGGCCGCGATCGTGTCGGTTATGGCAGGTGTCATGGGAGAGCCGGTCAAGACCTTCACTATCGGCTTCGACGATCGCGAGGGATACGACGAGCGTCCATTCGCCAGAGCCGTTGCGGCTCGCTTCGGCACCGATCATCATGAGTCGGTCGTTCATCCCGAGGCAGTGGATTTGGTGGAGCGGCTGGTGTGGCATCACGACCAACCGTTTGGCGACTCGAGCGCCGTGCCGACTTTCCTGCTCAACCAGGTAGCTCGTCAACAAGTGACGGTCGCGCTGTCGGGAGACGGCGGTGACGAGCTGTTCGGTGGCTATGAGCGTTTCGCTGCTGGACTGGCGATCGACCGCCTTCGCAGGATTCCGCCCGTCGTACGCGGCGCCGGACGACTGCTGCTCGGCGCCCTGCAGCCATCGGCGCTCAAAGGGAGGGTTGGAAGCGCCCAGCGGCTGGCCGCCGTGGTCGATGAGGGCATGCCCGAGGCCTACCTTGGTTGGATCAGCTACGTGCCGGAGCTTTGGCGCCAGCGGCTCCTCGACCGGCCTGATGATTGGGCGCGCCAAGAGTACGTGGAGCTGTGGCAGCAGACAGCCGGCGCTCAGACGCTTGATCGACTGCTCGCGCTGAACATCGACACGTACTTGCTCGACGATCTGCTGGTAAAGATGGACCGCACCAGCATGGCGCACGGTCTCGAGGTCCGCTCGCCGTTCCTCGACACAGAGCTGATCGAGTTCGCCAGTCGACTCGCACCATCTCTCAAGGTCCGCGGGCTATCGCTCAAGCGGGTGCTCAAGCGGGCCCTGGCTGACCTGCTGCCAGAGGAGATTCTGTCAAGGCGAAAACGTGGTTTTGGCGTGCCGCTGGATCGCTGGTTCCGCGAGGATCTGGAGCACTACATGCAATCGATGCTGGGACCAGCGGCACATATTCGCGGGCACGTCAATGGCGACACCGTCGACGAGCTCCTGTATGAGCACGGCACCGGCGCCGCAGAGCACGGAGGTGCACTGTGGACCTTGCTGACGCTTGAATTATTCCTGCGACGGCACGACTGGTGACGGTGCCGACGCTCTAACCTTAGCCTGGCCCCTGCCGCCGTCCTCGCATCAGGCGGCCCCAGATATGCGCGAAAGCCGGCTTCAGAGGCCCGGGTACGTGCCGGAAGAAATGGGCTCGCAGAAACACCTCGAGCCTGGCCAACCGCCCCTTCCTCTGAGATAGATCCGCGAGAAGCGGCGCATACTTCGTACGAAGCTCAGCCAGCGAGACCCCTTCCGGCGCGCCGACCATGTTTAGCCAGTTAGCTATGCGCTCGGCATGTGTCTCGCCGCGTAACACGTCCTCAGCGTAGACCACGTTCCTGTGCCCCTCTCGCAGAAGCCGTCGGCGGAGCGGCAGCTCCCGACTACGCTGCGACTGGCTCTTGCGGACATCGAACGTCACCATGACGTTATAGATCTTGCCGAACTGGCCACTCTCCAATAGATCCTCGATGATGTCGCACTCAGCGCCCTCGCAATTCAACTTCATGAACACGACGTCATCGTCGGACACATTAGCGGCGAGCCAGTCACTGGCCTTCACAAGATTGATCGTAGTGACCTTCGTCGAGCGATCCTGGGACTCGAAATCCGCGAAGATACTTGCAGCCTCACTGCCAGGATCGTGGAGCTCACGCTCACAGGTCTCTCGCCATAGGCCAAAGCGGCATAGCTCGACACGTGGATCGCCAATCGACTCGATCTCCCGCCAGCACTGCGGTGCTGGTTCGAAGGTGACGATACGGTCAAAATTGAAGTGGTCAAGCACCGCGCGCACGGTCTGTCCGGTATTTCCGCCTACGTCGAGCAGGATCTTCATCGTCACGATCTCAGCTGTTGACCGTCTCGCCCATCCAGCGCGCCAAGCTGGCGACTTCTGGTCATGCAGCACCCAGGGCTTCCTCGAACGCTGAGACGATTCTCTCAGCGTTTGCCTGGACTGTGTAGCGCTGATGGGCTACCTCGGCCGCGCGCTTGCCGATTGCCTCGCGGAGATCGCGATCCTCAACCAGGCGCGCCAGCGTCCGCAGCCATTCGTCCTGATCTCTCGCGAGAAAACCGGATTTGCCATGCTCGATAACGATTGGGTTCGAACCCATCGGCGATGCCACGGGAGGAATCCCCAACGCCATGTACTGGACCAGCTTCAGGTAGAACTTATGCGGAGCCCAAGGATGGTCAATCAGGGGCACTAGGCCGACGTCAAGACGCCGCAGGTCCTCGACCTCGGTCTGCGCATCCCAGCGCTGGCTCGTGTGTGCTACGCCGGCCAGATCGGATTTGCGCGCCCCGATCAGGTGCAGTGCGATGTCCTCACGAGCGCCGAGCACTCGTAAGGGACGCTCGATCTCCGCGAGATTGATAGCGGATGTCGCGCTCCCGCTCCAGCCGACACACACCGGCTGACCGAGCCCGCCGTCAGAAGGCATCCAGCCGGAGTAGCGATCCCCATCCACCAGGCTCGGGATCTCCCAGACGCGTGCGTTGTATCGGCGGGCAAACTCGGTGTGACTCACAAAGTTGGTCATCACTGCCGTGCTGATCTTGCAGAGCGTCTTGACCTTCCCGAAGAACTTCAGGTAGGACAGAGCGCCGTTCGCGCGGCTGCGATACGGGATATAGAGTGGGTCATCGATCCAGTAGATCAGGGGCGTTCCCCGTCGGGTGATCCAACGCTCGATCAGCGCCGGACCGATCAGTGTCGCCTCGCGATTTACCAGGACGGCGTCGTACTGCCTGACATCACCCAGCTTGCTCAGGAAGCGGACATAGGCTTCGACCATGGCCGCAACCTTGCGCGCCACGTGGCCGCCTTCCCGAATAACTTTGTGTAGCTCCTCGGTCTCGAACTCAGCGTAGTCGAGATGTATGTCGGCCTGACTCAAAATCGGCTCCCACAGCTCAAAGCTCGAACGCGGTCCGGGGGTCGTGCCATAGAGATATGGGGTCAGGACGAGGATGCGCGAGGTCATTGCCTGGGATTCGCTGTCTGCGGCTTTGGGGCTCTTGTCTGGCGAATTCGAACTCGCAGAGATCTCAACGATCTCCGCATACCGATCAGGCACGGTCAGGGTTCGTCAGACCCACTTTACGACGTGCGTCACGGAGCTCGGCCCCGAGGTCCTCGCCGCCAAGAATCACATGCTCGGCGACGCCGTGGCAGCACGGACTCCCGTAGCCGCTAGCAAAGCTCTCACGACAACCCTGACGACGGCCACGGCTTCATGATCCCTCCCGGTCAGCTATCGTTTCTCCTATGCATCGCACGAATGGGCTGCGTGGCTGGTGCCTAGGGAGGGCTGCCTTGGTGCTGTTGGCACTTCTCGGGGCAGTCGCGCTCCCTCAGCAGGCTCGTGCCGCGCGTGGCATCACGAGGGCGATAACGGATGATGTCTGGTTCACGCAGCGGACGCCACAGGCAGCCCAGGCTTGGGTCACGAAGACCTCCGCCGCCGGCGTCAAGCTTGTCCTCCTCGAGGTCGACTGGGTATCGATCGAACCACACGCTCCGCCAGCAGGGGTTGACCCTATGAATCCTGCGGGCCCGGAATACTCGTTCTCGGAGCTGGATGCGCGGGTGCGAGAATTTCAGAATTCGGGCATGTCCGTGGCGTTTCTTGTCGGAGATGCCCCGAGGTGGGCCGAGACGCCGGGCGGACCCGCAGCTCTGGAGGCTGACGGCGCCTGGAAGCCGAAGCCAGCCGCGTTCGGCCAGATGGCGCAAGCCCTCGCCACTCGCTACTCAGGCTCCTACCCCGACCCACTGCATCCGGGGCAGACGCTCCCCCGTGTCCGCTACTTCCAGGCATGGGGAGAGGTAAACCTCAACGTCCACCTGGCGCCGCAGTGGGTGAAGAAGCGGGGCAAATGGCAGCCGTTCGCGCCGAATCTGTACCGCAGCATGCTCAACGCCTTCTATACGGGAGTCAAGAGCGTCCACCAGGATGACGAGGTGATTACCGGCGGCCTTGCTCCTTACGGCGATCCGCCGGGGGGTCAGCGCACACCCCCTGTCGACTTTCTGCGAACGCTGCTCTGCCTCAGCGGGACGGCGCTTCACGAGGTAGCGTGTCCGAACCCGGCCCACTATGACGTGTTAGCCTCGGATCCCTACGACGTTGGATCTCCAACCACGCACGCGGTGGGTGCCGACAATGTGTCGGCACCTGATCTGGGAAGGCTGACGCGTGTCGAGCGTAGGGCGCTGGCGACTGGACGCGCCCTTCCCCGTGCCCCCAAGCAACTGTGGGTGACGGAGTTCGGCTACGACTCCAAGCCCGGCAATCCATACGGTCTCTCCCCGGCCAAGCAGGCCAGGTGGCTGGAGGAGTCCTACTACGTATTTTGGAGTGAGGGCGTCAACACTGCGGTCTGGTATCTGGTGCGTGATCAGGCGGCTAAGTACAACCCGAACGACTACTACTCCGGCCTCTACTTCCACAATGGCACTCGCAAACCCTCGTTTACGGCCTATAGATTCCCGTTCGTGGTGATGCCCTACAAGCATGCTCTGCGCGCTTGGGGCATCTCGCCAACGGGCGGCACAGTGGTCGTGCAACGCAGGAAAGGCCACCGATGGGTCACGATCTCCAGGCTCCGTGTGGCGTCCGGAGGTGTGTTCGTTCACGGGCTAGCTAAATCTCGCCACGGCAGCTTCCGAGCCATCATCGGCAAGCAGAAGAGCCTCGTCTGGAGCCGCTGATCGGGCACCTCACCGATGCGTCGCAGCGAGCAGCTGTACCAACAGTGGATCAGCGCAGGACGCAGCCGAGGGTTCTATATATCTCCTACGACGGCGCCAGTGAGCCACTGGGGCGCTCACAGGTCGTCGCATACTTGGAGCGGCTGGCTGCCGACTGCACGATAACGCTGCTTTCGTTCGAGAAGCCCACCGACGACCGCACCGAGATGACGCAACGGCTCGCGTCGGTAGGCATCAGCTGGACGCCGCTCACCTACCACAAGCGGCCACCCGTGCTGAGCACGCTCTGGGACATGCTGCGAGGGGCAGCTGCGTGCCGCAAGCTCGTGAGACGCGAGCGAGCGCAGATCGTGCACGTTCGTAGCTACGTTCCCGCCGTCATCGCGTTGCTAGCCGCGCCGCACCGGACCTGGAAGCTGCTGTTCGACATTCGGGGATTCTGGGTCGATGAGCGTGTCGAGGGAGGGATCTGGCCAGCCGGTGGCTTGCTCTACCGGATCGGCAAGCGGTGCGAGCGTTGGCTGTTCGGATCGGCAGATGCCGTTGTGACCCTGACCCAGGCGTCGGTTCCGCAGATCGAGACGTGGACACGGGGCAGGAACGTGCCCATCCACGTGATCCCGACGTGCGTAGCGACGGACCGCTACCCCGCCACTCGGCATCGTGATTCCAATCCTAGGTTGATCTGGTGCGGCTCTATGGGTACCTGGTATCGATTTGAGTTAGCGGTCGAGCTGGCTGAGATCATGGAACTGCCGCTCGTTGTCCTGACACGGCAGGTGGAGCTTGCGCGCAAGCTCTTGCGTGGGAGACCCGCAGACATCCGCACCGTCGCCCATGAACAGGTTGCTGCAGAGCTTTGCCGCGGGGGAATCGGGCTATGTCTAATCACTACGGGAGCTGCAAATCTGGCTCGTGCACCGACACGATTTGCCGAGTATCTCGCCGCTGGCATGGCAGTGGCCGTGACTCCGGGCGTGGGTGACCTGGATGAGTTGGTCGCCGCTCATCAACTTGGCGCTGTTGTGGAAGGCGACGACGAGACAAGCCTACGCAAGGCGGCAACGCGCTTGCTGGAGGCGTGGGCGGATCCTGATCTAGCGGAACGGGCGCAATTGCTCGCCACCGACATGTTCGGCCTCACGACAGGAGTGAGCAGGTACCGAGAGATCTACCGGCAGTTGCTTGATAGCGATCCGTCGGGAGGTCCTGCAGCGACGGTAACGCGTCGCCCTACAGATACGAGCCGCTAAGCGCCACCTGGGCGGGCAAGCAGGCCCGCGGCGGAGGCCAGGTCGGCGGCGGAGGCCAGGTCGGCGGCCGGCGCAGCATCCTTGCCGGCTTCCCCAGCCGCACCGTCGGCATGAGCGACAGTGCGGTGGAACCACACCGAGCGCTCGAACTGCCAGATCATCACCGCCCCGGCGACGAGGGCCACGGCACCGGCCAGCAGCACCCAGCCGACGCCGGCCTGGGAGACGCCGATCGTGATGCCGCACAGGATCAGCTGCGCCCCGGCCAGCGTCAGGGCGACGTTGCGAGGCGCGCCCAGCCGTCCGGCGAGGCGATGGGTGAGGTGATCCCGCCCGCCGCTCAGCACGGGAACGCCGGCGCGACTGCGGGAGATCACCACGAGCGTCGTGTCGAAGATCACCAAGCCGACCAGCAGCGCCGCCACGATCACGCCGCTCGGGCCGAGATAGCCCGGGGTGACGGCCGCCATCGTCACGCGAGCGACCAGCAGCCCGATCACGAGGCTGCCGCCGTCGCCCATGAAGATCCGCGAGGCGAGGTTGCGGGGCAGGAAGGCGATGCAGGCGCCGGCGACGCCAAACGCGAGCGCCGCTAGGACACCGTCGCTGGACATCAGCGCCAGCGTGCCGGCGCCCAGCGCCGAGACGGCCGCCGTCGAGGCCGCCGCGCCGTCCATGTTGTCCATCAGGTTGAAGGCGTTCATCACGCCGAGCACCCACAGCACCGTCAGCGCCAGGTCGGCCGGGCCGTCGTGGAACACGCCCCAGCCGCGGCCGGTCGCCCACAGCGCCACGGCGATGCCGATCTCCGTGAGCGTGCGCAGCGAGATCGGCAGGTTCACGCGGTCGTCGATCGTGCCGAGCACCCAGATGCCAATCGCGCAGGCGATGATCAGCGGGTGAGCCTGAACGCCGCCGCCGGTCGCCATCACAGCCGCGACGATGCCGAGCACGATCGCGGTGCCCCCGAGGTACGGCGTCGGCCGCTTGTGGCCCTTGTAGCCCTTGGGCCGGTCGTAGAAGCCGGTGCGGACGGCGACTGCGATGCACGCCGGCGTCACCAGGTATGTGACCAGCGCCGCGACTGCGAACGCCACGGCGGCTTTCAGCTCAGGCGACATCCGTGATCGACTCGTCGACTGCGGCGAGCCGTGCGCGCTCGAATGCGATCACGTCATCGATCGCGTCGTCCACCGTCAGGTGCGTCTGCCACCCGGTCAGGTTGCGCAGCGCCGTCGTGTCCGGACGCCGGCTGCCCAGCTCCTCGAATCCCGTCCCATACGCGTCCTCGTAGGGCACGAGCAGGATCTTGCTGTCGCTCTCGGCCCGCTCGATCACCTTGCGGGCAAGCTCGACGATCGACATCGGCGTGGAGCCCCCGATGTTGAACGTCCGACCGCTTGCCTCGCGCGACTCGCACAGCATGATCAGGGCGGCGACGGTGTCCCGCACGTGCGTGAAGCAGCGCGTCTGCGCGCCACTGCCGTACACCGTGAGGTCCTCCCCGGCCAGCGCCTGGCGCACGAACCGTGGCAGCACCATCCCGTAGAGGCCGGTCTGACGTGGCCCGACGGTGTTGAACAGGCGCACGACGGTGGCGTCCGCTCCGCGCTGGCGGTGGTAGCCATGGATCAACGCCTCGCCGAAGCTCTTTGCGATCGCATACGTCCAGCGACCCTTCGAGGGAGGGCCGAGCACGAGGTCGTCCTGCTCGGTCAGGTTCGCATGGCTCTGCTTCCCATACACCTCGGAGGTGGAGCTGAACAGCACCCGCACGTCGTGCCGGGAAGCCGCGTGCATGACCACGTTGCTCCCACGCACGCTGCGCATCAGCGTGTCCAGCGGCTCGTTGACGATCATCTGCACGCCAACCGCCGAGGCCAGATGCACGCAGGTGTCGGTGTCGTGCATCAGCTCGTCGACCAGCTCGGCATCGTTGACCGAGCCGTGCACGAAGCTGACCCGGTCGGCGCCCAGCAGCGGCTCGACGTTGTCGAGCCGACCAGTCGAGAGATCGTCGAGGATGACGATCCGCTCCGCCTTGTCGCGCTCCGCCAGCCCCTCCAGCAGATGTGAGCCGATGAAGCCGGCGCCGCCGGTGATCAGGTAGCGACGGCCGCGCGGGCGCGACGCAACCGGACTGGCAGCTGGCTCCGTCACCCGAGACGGAGCCAGCTGGATCGGACGCATCACGGTCGGGTGCGCACTCGCGTCGTCGGCCGACACGTAGTACTCGACCGTCCGCCGCACGCCCTCCTCGAGGCTGACCGCCGGCTCGTAGCCGAGCTCAGCCCGGGCCCTGCTGATGTCGGCCAGCGAATGGCGCACGTCGCCAGGCCGCTCGGGGCCGTGCATCGCCTCGATCTCGCACCCGATCTCGCGGCGGAGGCTATCCGCCAGCTCGTTCAGCGTGATCCGATCGCCGCAGGCTACGTTGTAGACGCGTCCGCCGATCGCCTGCACCTCGAGCGCCGCGAGGTTCGCCTGGACGACGTTCTCGACGTAGGTGAAGTCGCGCGACTGCTCCCCGTCGCCAAAGATCACCGGCGGCTCGCCGTGCCGGTAGGCCCAGATGAACCGTGGGATCACGGCCGCATACTCGGACTGTGGATCCTGGCGGGGGCCGAACACGTTGAAGTAGCGCAGCGCCACCGCCTCCAGGCCATGGACGTGCCAGAAGGTGCGGCAGTAGCCCTCGCCGGCGAGCTTCGAGACCGCATATGGCGAGATCGGCAGCGGCGTCAGCCCCTCGTGCTTGGGCAGCTCCGCGGCGAGGCCGTAGACGGAGGACGAAGAGGCATACACCACCCTCCCGGCGCCCTCGTCGCGCGCGGCGATCAGCACGTTCAGCGTGCCGGTGGCGTTGGCCTCGTGCGAGGTCAGCGGGTCAGCGATCGACCGTGGCACTGACGGCACCGCCGCCAGGTGCACGACCGCGTCGCAGCCGCGAACCGCCTCGCGCAAGTCCTCCAAGTTCCGGATGTCCCCCTCGATCAGGTCGACGTCCTCGATCACATCTGCGAGATTCGACCGCCGACCGGTGGCGAAGTTGTCGATCACCCGCACCTCGCGGCCCGTCTCCAGAAGCCGCGCCGCGATATGGGAGCCGATGAAGCCCGCCCCACCCGTTACGAGAACACGCACTCGATAACCCTTCGATCCGTCTCGACGCCCCTGCGCGAGAGCTATGAACCCAATCGGGTGCGTCCTCTGCACCCAGCCCGACGCGCCGGATCCTAGCGCGTGCGAGACGACTTGTCCACCTAGATCCGGTCCAATGCGGAGCGATGCCCGTCCAGGCGAGCTCCGTGCAGCAGAGGCGGTCCGCCAGCGATACAACAACGTGCCTTATAGTTCCTGTTCATGTATCGTTAGATGGAATGGCGTACGCGGTCCCACAGGTCATCGAGCATTTTCACCTGACTTTTCTAGACGTGCTGCGCGCGCATCTAGGTGATCGGCGGTACATCCTCAAGGGGGGAGCCAACCTCCGCTACTTCTTCGACAGCGTCCGCTACTCGGAAGACCTCGATCTTGACGTGACTGGGCTGGAGGCCGACTGGAGGTTTGAGGAGCAGGTCGACAGAGCCCTAACGGGAGACGCGCTGAGCCGCACGCTGCGCAGCGCGCAGATCACGATCGACCGCCACGACATCGGTAAGCCCAAGCAAACCGCGACGACGCGTCGCTGGCGAGTATGGCTGACGGTGGCCGGGCACACCGACAAGATCCGAACGAAGCTGGAGTTCAGCTCACGAGACGGAGACACCCGGTTCCGGCTCGATGCGGTGCCTGCAGAGATCGTCGCGCCCTATGCGATCCGTCCTCCGTTAGTGCAGCACTACCTGCTGGAGGCTGCCACCGAGCAGAAGATAAGGGCACTGGCGCTGCGGCCCGCGACGCAGGCTCGTGATCTGTTTGACCTGGACATGCTCTTGCGCCGGCGCCGCGGCGGACCCGGGCTTGACGCGATCCCGGCGCACCTGCGCCGGGAGGCTGCCGAGGCTGCTGTCGCGCTCACGTGGCAGGACTTCAATGATCAGGTTGTCCCGTTCATCGACGATGCTGTCGTCGCGCTTTACGATCGGACGGCGTGGAAAATGATCCGGGACCACGTTGCAGGAGAGCTTGTGAAGTGCGGACGACCGAGGCATACGGCGAGCTGCTAGCCGTCGGCCGGCCGGTGATCGAGACGCGCGAGGCTGCGGCACGGCTACGCACCTCCCCTAACGCCGCTTCCAAGATGCTGCGTGCGACGGAGCGAGCCGGACTCGTGCGGCAGATCCAGAAGGGCCTCTGGGCTCTTGACCGCCACACGCCTCCGATCGTGATCGCTCCATATCTGACAGCTCCTTATCCTGCCTACGTCTCGCTGTGGTCGGCGCTCGCGCGCCACGGCGTGATCGAGCAGATCCCGGCGAGGATCGACGTCGCGTCACTGGATCGAACCCGCCTTGTCAACACCCACTTCGGGATGTTCGCGATCCACCACATTGCTTCCGAAGTGTTCACCGGATTCGAAGGATCACCCGAAGCTGGCTACGTGGCATCAGCCGAGAAGGCGCTGTTCGACATGGTCTACGTCGGCGCACCGCGCGGCGGCGTCGTGCGCTTCCCCGAACTCACCCTACCCGAGGGCTTCGATCGCGGACTGCTCGAGCAGTGGACTGAGCTGATCACGCGGTCGAGACTGCGCACGATCGTCAGGCGTGGGCTTCAGGCCGCACTCGACCAAGCCGACCGGCTCGCGGCAGACAAGCCGCCCGTCCGTAGCTCTGACGAGCCAGACCAGCAGAGACGGGAACGCCGTTGAGCGCCGCCGGGCTACCGACCACCGGCAGCCAGCCCGCGCTCACGCAGATCCGACTCCGACGCGAGCGCCACGGTGGGGAACTCCAGCTCCGTGCCACAGGTCATGCACACGGCGTCGTGCAGCCGCACGACGCGGCGGCAGCGGGGGCACTGACGGCGCAGCTCCCTGTCCTCGAACCGGTACAGAACTGCGGTCAGCAGCCCGATGAACGGCACGCACGCGGAGATCAGGAACCAGATCACGAAGGAGCTGCCCTTGATCCGGCCGACGATCCCTCCCGCCAGCCCGAAGAAGAAGCAGATCACCAGCAGGCCGAGTCCGCCGCCGGACACGCCGCTACCAGAGGATCGTCTTCAGGGCCCAGAGCACGGCGACGATCACCGCCACCGCCAGCACGAAGTAGAACACGGTCATGATCAGGCCGATGACGAAGTGGATGGCGAGCACAACCGCCGCCACCGCCACCAGACCCGCGACCGCACGCCTCGCCAGCGACGGGCGACGCTCGGGAACGTTCTGCACATCGGTGCGCATGGCGCAAGCGTAGCGCGCCAGACGCGCTCCACATCCAAGTGGCCGTCGCCAACGCGCTCGCGCGGGGTCGGCACTACCGCTCCGACCTGATCGACGCCGCGACGCGACGATGCTCCCGCATCGTCTCGATCCCGTCGGCGCCGGGCTGGCGCCCGAAGCCGCAGTACATCGCGACGCCGAAGTCGCGCAGGTAGCGCGACGCGGTCGCCCGCCTGCGCCGGAGGCCCGGGATCCCGTCGATCGGCAGCACGATCCCCAGGAACACGCGGGCTGGTCCGGGCTCGAGGTCGATCAGCGGCCGGAAGAAGCTCCTGTCCTCGCTGCGCAGGTAGCGAGGCCCGGCGAGGTGTAGCCAGTCGACCGTGCGCCCCGAGTTAGCGACGGCGAAGTTCGCCATCCGCACGAGCACGGCGTAGTCGCGGGCCTCGTACATCGGCCACTCGGGGAACGTGCCGTAGCAGAGGTGATATCCGACCAGGACCTCCTCGGGAATCAGCCGCGTGAGCCTCGCGACAGGACCGGCGAAGCGCTCCCACGCCCCCTCGGAGGTCCACGCGAGCACGCCTTCGATGTCCTGGGTCTCGTACGCGCAGTCCCACTGGATCGCCAGCTCCCGGGCCGGGATCTCGGCGAGCATCCGCTCCAGCTCGCGCGCGACGAGCCGCTCGAAGCCCCGCTCGGCGCGGGGATAGTCGGCCGCAAAGTTGGCCTTGAAGGCGTTCAGGGCGCTCGCAGGGAACGGCAGCCCGACCTGGAAGCGCAGTCCAGCCGGGATCACGCCGTGCTCGCGCAGAGCGCGGAACTGCTTGTAGGAGTCGATCGCGTCGTCGATTCGCGGCCACCGCTCGAAGTGCAGCTCGCTGACGCCCTCGCGGATCGAGAACACCGGCGTCTCGTAGGCGTGCCGGGGCCGGCCGGTCGGCGACTCGGTTTCGGCGACGACGACGACGTCGGGGTTGGGCCGCGTCAGCTGCTCGCGCTCGTAGCTGACCCACCCCGCTCGCGGTCCCGTCTCGCCGTCCGGCAGCGCGAACACCATGTCACCAAACAGCTCGGCGCCGACTCGGAAGGCCGCCTCGGTCGACTCCACCGGCAGGCTCCCGACGAGCAACAGCTCGCTGGTGACTCGTGACATCGGATCTTCTCCTCTTTTCGCAGCGACGGTCGCGCGCTCGTAGCGACGGTGCGCGCTCAGAATCCCACACCTGCGCGCGCACCGTCGGCGCGGCGCCCGACGTTCGATCGCGGCGGGCGAGATGCCGGCAGCCGTCAGCATGCGGCAGCCGTCAGCATGCGGCAGCCGTCAGCATGCTGACGGTCGGATAGGCTGGCTGGCAAATGCCGCTGCAGCTCGCGCAAACGGTCGATCGGGCCCTGGGCTTCAACGGCACGCCCGCGCAGGCGCTTGCAATCTGGGAGTCCGCCGCTCCGAGGTGGCCACACGTCGCTCGCCGGCCAACGGCGGGAGACATCGCGATCTATCGCAGGCTGGCTGGCCGCCGGCTCGCTGGCCGCGTGCTGATCCTCGGCGTGACCCCAGAGCTGCGCGACCTGGTCGCGGAGACCGGGGGCCAGCCGGCGCTGCTGGACATGAGCGCCGCGATGCATGACGCGACGAGTCGCATGCTGAGGCGGGCCGACGTGAGGCGCGAGACCTGGATCGAAGGCGACTGGTGCGAGGGCAACCTGCCCTCGTCCAGC
>JASHQV010000360.1 GCA_030038955.1 Solirubrobacteraceae bacterium | reverse complement strand
GCCGGCGACCCGGGAGCCCTGGGCGACGCGATCGAGCGGCTGCTCGGCGACCAGCTGCTGCGCCGCCGCCTCGGCGCCCAGGCGCACGAGGCGGCGGCCGCCTACAGCTACGATGCGATGGCGGCCGCGTTCGCGCGAGCGCTGAGCGCCGCCAGTGCATAGGCTTGACCCGTGGCCAGCGAGGTGCAGACGCAGATGATCACTGCCGCGGATGGCCGTGAGCTGTGCGTGGAGATCGCCGGCGCGCCCTCCGAGCGCGCGCTGATCGTGCTCGCGGGCACGCCGAACTCGCGCCACCTGTTCGCTCCGTGGATAGGTGACGCGGCGGCGCGCGGCGTGGCGTTGATCGGCTACGACCGGCCCGGCTACGGACGCTCCACGCCCCAGCCTGACCACTCCGTCGCCGACGCCGCCGCCGACGTGCGCACGATCGCCGAGCAGCTGGGGATCGAGCGGCTCGGGATCTGGGGCTACTCCGGTGGCGGACCGTACGCGCTCGCTTGCGCGGCGCTGCTGCCGGAGCTGGTCGCGGCCGCCGCCGTGGTCGGCTCCCCCGCGCCGTGGAGAGCGCCCGGGCTCGACTACTTCGACGGGATGGGCGCCGACAACGTCGAGGAGCTGCAGCTGTACCTGTCTGATCCGCAGGCCGCACGCCGCAAGGCTCGCAAGATCTGGGAGGACGAGATCACCGTCACCCCAGAGCAGCTGACCGAGGCGTGGCAGACGCTGCTCTCGCCCGTCGACGCCGCCGTGCTCACCGGCGACTTCGCCCGCTACGTGGCCGACTGCATCCACGATGGCCTCGCGCCCGGCGAGCAGGGGTGGTGGGACGACGGCGTCGCGCATATGGCCCCGTGGGGCTTCGAGCTCGGCGCGATCGAGCTGCCCGTGCAGGTGTGGCATGGACGCCACGACCGGTTCGTGCCGTTCCAGCACGGTCAGTACCTGACCGACCAGATCCCGACCGCCGAGCCGTACCTGAGCGACACCGACGGGCACCTGACGCTGCTGGTCGAGCGCTACGCCGAGATCCACGCGTGGCTGCTCGCCCACCTGTGACGGCGGGCGCGCCGGCTCAGTGCGTCTGGTCGGGCGGGGCCCCTGAGCCGGTGCCGTCGACCGCGGCATCGAGGCTCAGCTCGCGCGCGAGCTCGACGCCCACCGCCACGCCGACCAGCATGCTCAGCCGCGTCTCCTCGGCGCACAGGGTCCGCACGGCGCGCAGGCGCAGCTCCGGGTCCTCGTGCGCAACCGCCTCCCGCACGGCGGCGTTGTGGGCCGTGTCGAACCAGCCGCCCTCGGCGAGCGCAGCGTCGAGCACCCGCTGCAGGCTCGGTGCCGCGCGCACGACCAGGTCCTGGGCGGCCTTCAGGCGCTCGGGGTCGCTGATCGCGGCGATCGCCGCCTCCAGCTGGGGATCTTCGATCGACACGCTGCCTCAGCTCGGCTGCAGGCGCGACAGCGGCAGCCCCACCAGCAGGCCCGCGGCGACGCCGACTCCGTCGGAGATCCAGCTCGCGTCGGTGACGACGAACGGCATCAGCGCCACGACCCCGCCGAGCACGGCGGTGCCGAGCAGATCGCCGTCGATCTCGCGGCGGGCGCGCAACGCCAGCAGATCGGGGATCGCCCAGGCGACGAGCAGCGCCAGCGCCGCGCCGTTGCCGCCGACCACGAGCTGGTTCGTCAGCTGGGAGCTGAGGGCGGCGCCGCCGGCGCCGCCGACCAGGAACAGCACGAGCACGGCGAGCGGCCCGTGGCGGCGCTCCAGCAGCGTTCCGTACAGGGCGACGACGAACAGCGCAACGATTGCGTAGCCGGTGTTGTCGTAGATGAACGGCGCCGTCAGCATCCGCCACCAGTGCACGCGTACGGGCGCGTAGGCGGCCAGCTGGGGCAGCGAGACCGCGTCGGTCCGCCACACGAGGCAGCCGGCGATCCCAAGCGCCACCAGCAACAGCGCCGCCAGCGGCCGGTTGTCGGCCCGGATTCCAGGGATCTCGCCGCGACGCAGGCGCGGCAGCGCAGGCGCCGACGGCCGCCGGCTGAGGCGTTCGGCGACGCGGCCGTTGCGGTCCAGCTTGGGGGCGCGCTTGCGCAGGCGGTTGCCGCAGTACGGGCACTCGGTTATGTACGGGCTGACCTCCGACCCGCAGCTCTTGCAGATCACGAACAGCTCAGGACCGCCGGTGCTCACGATCCGATTGTAGAGCGGGACAGGCGCCGCTCATGCGGCGCCTGTCCCGCTCACACGGCGGCGATACGCCTACGCGATGGTGGCGACGACGATCTCGCTCATCACCTCGCGCAGGTCGTGGTTGGCCTCGTAGACCACCACCTGGCGGCTGGCGCCGTTGCCGCGGGCGAGCAGATCCTCGACCGCCTCCAGCTCGTCCGCCGAGCCGAGCTGCTGGCAGCGTTCGCGGATCCGGTCCAGCAGGCGTCGGGCCAGCGCCCGCGTGCTCACGCGCTCGGCCGACGGCAAGTCGACCAGCTCGCCCTCGAGCCCGTGCCGCGCCGCCAGCCACTTGTTCTCGTCGAGCATCTCGTAGGGGTAGCTGGACAGCTCCTGCCCGGAGTCGAAGTGATCGCACAGCTCGTGGACGAGGCCCTGCACCATCGCCGCCAGGCCAAGCGTGTGCTCGATGTGGCTCTGCGAGTCCATCACCCTGATCTCGACCGTCCCCAGCGACGGATGTGGGCGGACGTCGTGCCACAGGTACGTGTAGTCCTCGATCACACCGGCGTTGATCATGAACTCGATGCGCTGCTGGTAGTCGCGCCAGTCGCCGTAGGTGGGCGGGATCCCGACCCGTGGGAAGGCGCGGAAGATCGGCGTTCGGGTCGAGGCGAGGCCGGTCGAGTCGGTGCGCCAGAACGGCGAGTTGGCGGACAGCCCCAGCAGCACCGGCATGTGCACGCGCATTCCGTTGGTCACATGGATCGCCTTGTCGGCGTCGTCGACGCCGACGTGCACGTGCATCCCGAAGATCAGCTCCTGACGGGCGACGAACCGCAGCGCCGAGATCAGGTCGCGGTAGCGGGGTCGGGCGACGATCCGCTGGTCCTCCCACATCGCGAACGGGTGCGTGCCGGCGGAGCCGATCGTGAGCCCGTTCTGGCCCGCGGCCTCCGCGGCCTGATGCCGCAGCGCCCGCAGCTGGGCTCCCGCATCCGCGGTGTTCGCACACGGGTCGGTGGAGACCTCCAGTACCGACTCCATCAGCTCGGG
>JASHQV010000359.1 GCA_030038955.1 Solirubrobacteraceae bacterium | reverse complement strand
GGTCCGTTCAACCAGCAACCGGGGAGGCTGGGGCAGACCCAGCTGACCGAGACCGAGAACGCCTACGGGCAGGGCCCGGTGCTGCGCCGGATCGCGTCGCTGCGCGGTCTCGTCCGCCCCGGCAACTCGGGCGGACCGATGATCGACGCGAACGGGCAGGTGATCGGAACCGTGTTCGCGGCGATCACCAACTCGCCGCGCGGCCAGGCGGGAGGCTTCGCGGTGCCGAACAGCGTCGTCCGGACCGAGCTGGCGAAGGCGCTCGCCGCCCGTCACGTGGTCGGCACCGGGCAGTGCGCCGATTGAGCGCTTGACAGCCTCGCTACGCTCCGCTGCCGATGTCGAAGACGCTCGTGATCACCGAGAAGCCCTCGGTCGGCCAGCGCGATCTGGTCAAGGTCCTGCCGGGCCCGTTCAGCAAGGGCGAGGGCTACCTGGAGGGGCCGGAGCACGTGATCACCTGGGCAGTCGGCCATCTGGTGGCACTGGCCGATCCCGACGAGTACGACGACAAGTACAAGAAGTGGCGGATGGCGGACCTGCCGATCGTCCCGCGCAAGTTCAAGCTGGTCGTGCGCGACGAGCGCTCGAAGAAGCAGATGAGCGTGGTCAAGCGCCAGCTCTCGCGCGAGGACATCGACGTCGTCGTCAACGCCTGCGATGCCGGGCGCGAGGGTGAGCTGATCTTCGCCTACCTGTATGAGAAGGCGGGCGCCAAGCTGCCGGTCAAGCGGCTGTGGCTGAACTCGATGACGACCGAGGCGATCCGCGCGGCGTTCGCGTCGCTGCGCCCGGGCGGCGAGTACGTGCGCCTCGAGCAGGCTGCGCGGTCGCGCTCCGAGGCCGACTGGATCGTCGGCATGAACGCCACCCGGGCGGCCACGATCCGGCTGCGCAGCTCGTTCGACGGCGCCGTCTCGCTGGGGCGGGTGCAGACGCCGACGCTGGCGATCCTGGCCCAGCGCGAGCAGCAGATCCGGGACTTCAAGCCCGAGCCGTACTGGCTCGTGGACGCTCGCTTCAGGGTCGTCGACACGGGCGTCGCTGGCGACTCCGCCGGGCGCAGCTACTACGGCCGCTACCACGCCGGCAGCAACCCGCGGATCGGCTCGGCCGCGGAGGCCGAGCGGATCGTCGCCGCCACCACCGGCCAGGTCGGCGAGATCACCAAGCTCGAGAAGCGCGAGCTGAAGGAGCGCCCGCCGCTGCTGTACGACCTGACCAGCCTCCAGAGCCACGCCTCGAGCCTGCTCGGGTTCACCGCCCGCCGCACGCTCGCGGCCGCCCAGCGGCTGTACGAGGAGCACAAGGCGCTGACGTATCCGCGCACGAGCTCGCGCTACATCACCAGCGACATCGTCGCCGACATCAAGCCGATCGCCTCACTGGTGGGCCAGCAGTCCGAGTACGCGACCGCCGCGCGCTACGTCACCGGCCTCGACATGCTGCCGCTCGCGCGGGTCGTCAACAACGAGAAGGTCTCGGACCACCATGCGATCATCCCGACGCGGGCCGACCGCCACCCCGTCGACAAGATGAGCGAGGACGACCGGCGCGTCTACGACCTCGTCGTGCGTCGCTTCCTGGCCGTCTTCCATCCCGACGCGGTGTCCGAGAGCACGCGCGTTGAGACGACCGTTCCGGACGCGGCCGCCGCCGGCGGTGGTCACGTGTTCCGCACCCGCGGCAAGCTGCTGCTGGTGCCAGGCTGGCGCGGCGTGTACGGCGCGGTCGCCGAGTCCGAGGCAGCCGCCGACGACGACGAGGGTCGCGAGCAGCAGCTCCCGAAGCTCACGCAGGGCGAGTCCGCACGGGTCGAGAAGGTCGTCTCCGAGGCGAAGCAGACGAAGCCCCCGCGGCGCTACTCGGACGGCTCGCTGCTGACCGCGATGGAGACCGCCGGCAAGCTCGTCGACGACGAGGAGCTGCGCGAGCAGATGAAGGACTCCGGGATCGGCACGCCGGCGACGCGCGCGGCGATCATCGAGCGCCTGCTGCAGGTCGGCTACGTGGAGCGCGACGGCCGCGCGCTGGTGGTGACCGAGAAGGGCATGAACGTGATCCGCCTGCTGGGCGAGCACGCGCTCACCTCGGCGGCGATGACGGGAGACTGGGAGCGCCGGCTGGGGAGGATCGAGACGGGCGAGGACTCGCGGCAGAAGTTCATGGGCGACATCGTGCAGTTCACCGAGGCGACCGTCCACGAGCTCGACACGAAGCTCAAGGAGGTGAGGATCCCGCGGGCCAACCTGGGCCCCTGCCCGGTGTGCGGGCAGGAGATCGTCGAGAACCGCAAGGGCTACTCGTGCTGGTCGCGCAACGACCCCGGCTGCGGCTTCGTGATCTGGAAGTCGAAGGCGAGCAAGCAGCTGCCGATCGCGGTCGCGCGCGAGCTGATCCGCACGGGGCGGACCGAGAAGCCGGTCACCGGCTTCAAGGGGCGCTCGGGCAAGAGCTTCCGCGCGCGGCTGGCGCTGATGCAGAGCGACGACGGCAAGTGGCGAGTCGAGTTCGACGAGCCGTGGGCGCGGGAGGGGGCAAAGCCGCCCGACAGTGACGAGACCGCTGACGGGGCCGTCGCTGACCGGACCGGCGCGGATGGCGCCGCCGCGGCGGGGGAGCGGGCCGGCGAGCGAGAGCGAGCTGCCTGACGGGACCTGTGGATGCAAAGCGCGCGATCGGGCGCTTTGCATCCACCGAACGCTTGGACGGCCACTGCGGCTGAGGCACCGTCGGCTCCGGCCGCCACCATTGAGCAGATGTCGCTGACGCTGGTGCTCGGACCCGCCAACTCCGCCAAGGCCGGCGAGGTGCTCGGAGCCTACGCGCTGGCGGCGCAGCGCGACGCGCTGCTGGTCGTGCCGACCGCTGCCGACGCTGCGCACTACGACCGTGAGCTGGCGTCCTCCGGCGTCGTCCTCGGCCGCGCGCTGACGTTCGCCGCACTGCTCGACGAGATCGCCCGGCGTGCCGGCCACGCCGCAACCCGCCTCACCGAGTTTCAGCAGCAGCATCTGCTCCGCGACGTCGTCGCGGCGGCGCGGCTCGGGCCGCTGCGCGAGTCGGCCGCCGCCGCTGGCTTTCCCGCCGCCGTGGGTCGGCTGCTCGCCGAGCTTGCGACCGTACGTGCCGGCCCCGGCAGGTTGATCTCGGCGCTGCGGACGTGGGCGGGAGACGACCCCGAGCGCGCCGCCTACGCGAGCGACCTGGGGGCCCTGTACGCCGGCTACGAGCGTGCGCTCGTGCGCTGCGGCCGCGTCGATCGAGAGCGCTTCGCGTGGGGCGCGCTCGACGCCCTCCGTGCCGACCCCGATCGCTGGGGCGCGACGCCGGTGTTCTTCTACGGGTTTGACGACCTGACGCCGATCGAGCGCGACGCGGTCGAAACGCTGGCGCGCGTGGTCGGCGCCGTGGTGACCGTGTCGCTCGCGTACGAAGCGGGGCGGGCGGCGCTGAGCGCGCGCGCCGGCGTCGTCGAGGAGCTGCGCCCGCTGGCCGCCAGCGTTCGCCAGCTGCCATCGCTCGCCGAGCACTACGACGATGCCGCCGCCGGTGCGCTGCACCACCTCGAGCGCAACCTGTTCGTGTCCGGCGCGCCGCGGCTCGACCCGGGCGACGCGGTCGCGCTGCTCGAGGCAGGTGGCGAGCGCGCCGAGGCGGAGCTCGTCGCCGCCGAGGTCGTGTCCGCCCTGCGAGCGGGCGTGCCCGCCGAGGAGATCGTCGTGGTCTGCCGCTCGCCGGCGCGCGCCGGGGCACTGCTCGAGCGCGAGCTGCAGCGCTGCGGCGTGCCGGCGTGGAGCGCGCGGACCGTGCCGCTCGCCCACACCTGCCTCGGCCGCGGGCTGCTGGCGCTCGCCCGCTGCGCGCTGGCGCCCGCCGCCGCCGCCGACGATCTGCTGGCGTACCTGCGCACCCCGGGCATGGTCGCGTCACCGGCGGTGGTCGACGAGCTGGAGGCCCAGATCCGCCGTCGCGCCGTCAGCGCGCTGGCCGATGCGCTGGTGCTGTGCCCGCTGGAGCTACCCGAGCTGGACGCCCTGCGCGGCGCCGGGGATCCTGCATGCGAGCTCGGCCGGCAGGCCCGCCGGCTACTGCAGGCGCCGTTCCTGCGGGCGGCGCCGCGGCTCGACCGGGCGGCGGAGCTGGATGCGCGGGCGGCCCGGGCCGTGCTCATCGGCCTGGCCGAGCTGACCGAGCTCGGTCGGCTTCCGGCTGGCGAGGAGCTGCTGCGACTGCTGGCCGGATTGCAGGTGCCGGTGCACGCTCCCGGTGGACCGCCGCCCGGAGCGGTGCTCGTGTCGGAGCCGCTGGCGATCCGCGCCCGCCGCTTTCGGCGCGTGCTCGTGTGCGGGCTGTGCGAGGGCGAGTTCCCGGCCGCCAGCTCCCCTGAGCCGTTCCTCGGCGACGAGCGCCGTCGCGAGCTGGCGCTGGCCTCCGGGCTCGCGCTGCCCGCCGCGACGGACGGCCTCGACCGCGAGCGCTACCTGCTGTACGCGTGCGTGTCGCGCGCCACCGAGCGGCTGTGCCTGAGCTATCGCAGCTCCGACGAGGAGGGCAAGCTGGTGCTGCCCTCGCCGTTCCTGCACGACATCGCCGAGCTGTTCGTACCCGCCTGGTGGGTGCGTCGCCGGCGGCGTCTGCTCGCCGATGTGGCGTGGCTGCTCGACGAGGCGCCGACTGAACCCCGGCGCGACGGGGCTGCGGGTCAGACCCGCCGC
>JASHQV010000358.1 GCA_030038955.1 Solirubrobacteraceae bacterium | reverse complement strand
TGATCGCGGGGCTGTCGGTGGCGGTCAGCGGTGTGATCGGGTTCGTCGGCCTGGTCGTACCGCACATCGTGAGGCTGATCGTCGGCTCCGACCACCGGCGCGTACTGCCGGTCGGGGCGCTGGTCGGCGCGTCGTTCATGGTGCTGTCGGACCTGCTGGCGCGCACGATCGTGGCACCGCAGGAGATGCCGATCGGGGTCATCACCGCGATCATCGGCGCGCCGACGCTGATCGTCCTGATCCGCCGTCGCACCTACATGTACGGGGGCGCCGAATGAGCCTCGAGCTCGTCGATCTCAGCGTCGATCTGGGAGGACGGCGAATCGTCACGGATATCAACGTGCTCGTGCCCGACGGCCAGTTCGTCGGTTTGCTCGGGCCCAACGGGAGCGGCAAGACCACGATTCTCAAGGCGATCTACCGGGTCAATCGGCCCGCGAGCGGCCGGATCCTGCTCGACGGTCGCGATCTGATGGAGCTCCCAGCTCAGGATGCCGCCCGCAGAATCGCCGTTGTCGCCCAGGAGAGCACGATCGAGTTCGCGCTCACGGTGCGGGAGATGGTGATGCTGGGTCGCGTCCCACACAAGCGCGGGTTCGAACGCGACCGAGCGGAGGATCACGAGGTCGTCGCCCAAGCGCTCGCTCGGGTGGGCGCTTCGGAGCTTTCCCACCGGAACTTTCACGAACTGTCCGGCGGCGAGAAGCAGCGGGTGCTGATCGCGCGCGCGATCGCTCAACAAGCCGATCACCTGCTGCTCGACGAGCCGACCAACCAGCTCGACGTCCGCTACCAGGTTGAGGTACTCGAGCTCGTTCGAGGGCTCGGCGTCACCGTCTTCGCCGCGCTACACGATCTCGCGCTCGCCGCTCTCTACTGCGACTCCGTCCACCTGCTGTCGGACGGCCGCGTGATCGACCACGGCCCGCCGGAAGCCGTGATCACCGCCTCGGCGATCGAGCGGGTCTACCAAGCCGACGTCGTCGTCGTCCCCCATCCAGACACCGGCGCCCCGCAGCCGCTGCCGCGCCGCCGACGATCCGAAAGGAACCGCTGATGCTCCACCGTTTCCCCCGCAGGCCAGTCACGCCGATGCTCGCGGCTGGGCTGACCGCCGCGGCGCTCGCCGCTTGCGGCTCATCTACGCATACGACTGCTTCAACAAACAAAGCGACTGGGTCGGCTAAGACAGCGACGTCCGTCCATTACCCGGTTACGGTGAAGGACTGCGGCACGCCGGTGACGTTCGACCGCGCTCCGACCCGGGCGGTCTCCAACGACATCAATACGACCGAGGACATGCTGGCGCTGGGCCTCGAACACTCGATGGTCGGCACGTTCGGGGTGACCGGCGACGGGCCGGTGAACCAACCCGTCCCGACGCAGTACGAACATGGGTTCAAGGAGGTCCGCGACGTCTCGCCCAACTACTTCACGCTCGAGCCGCTCGTTGGGCTGCGCCCCGACTTCCTATTCGCCGGCTGGTACTACGGGCTGCAGCCAGGAACCCGCCTGACCCCGCAAGGGCTGGCCAAGTTCGGGATCAAGACGCTGGTGCTGACCGAGTCCTGCGCTCAGGTCGAGAAGGGAACGCGGTCGGTATCGATCAACGACACCTACCAGGACCTGGAGAACCTCGGTCAGATCTTCGACGTACCGCAGCGCGCTGTGGCGCTGGTCGATCAGATGAAGGCCCAGGTCGCCGTAGTTCGCAAGAAGGTCGCCGGCCTAAAGCCAGTCACCGTGTTCGACTACGACAGCGGCAACTCGGCGCCGGTCACCGGCCCCGGCTTAGCGATGCCGACCGCGCTGATTCAGCTCGCCGGTGGCGTCAACATCTTCGCCTCGCTCAAGGAGAGTTGGACGACCGTTTCCTGGGAGCAGGTGGTCAAGCGCCAGCCACAGTGCATCATCATCAACAACTACAGCACGCCGAGCTGGCAGCAGAAGCTGAAGTTCCTGCGTAGCTTCCCGGCGACGAGGAACCTCCCGGCGATCCGCGACAACTGCGTGATTCCACTCACGTACGACGAAGTCACGCCGAGCCCACGCAATGCGCAGGCCGTCGTGGCACTGGCCAAGCTGCTGCATCCCACCGCCTTCGGCCTCCCGGCGCGGAAGTCGTCCTAGGCATCGTGCCCGACCGGTTGTCGCGCGGGGCGCCGCGTGTCAAGTCTCCATGCGTCGGCGTCTGCACCCTCGATGAGGAGAGCGGGTACTGCGTCGGCTGCCTGCGCACGATGACGGAAGTCGCCGGCTGGCTCCGCTATTCGGATGCCGACCGTCGGCGTGTGCTCGCCGCCCTTCCTGGCCGAGTCAGAGACCCGCCTCGAGCCAATCGATGATCCACTGATCTTCGCCCTGCCCTCCCGATCGCGAGCATCGATCAGGTCTCGCATGGTCTGCGGCTCGATCGCCATCAGCGCTTCCACGTCGGGAGGTCTCGGGTATGCTGAGCGGACGCGCGATGGCCCGTGGAACCCGGTGTGAATCCGGGACGGTCGCGCCACTGTGACGGAGCCTCGAGGCTCCGGAGTCAGGAACTCAGGCCATCGCGAGACGCTTTGAGGGAACGCATGATTCCCAGGAGGTGACAATGGTGGCCGTCGAGCAGGATCGCTGTCCCGGGGTGCTCCGGCTCCACGAGGCCGCCGACGGACTGCTGGCTCGCGTGCGCCTGCCGGGCGGCCGGATCGACGCACGTGGGCTGCGCGCGGTTGCCAGCACCTCACGGATGGGCAACGGGATCGTCGAGCTCACCTCCCGCGCGAGCCTGCAGATCCGAGGACTCGCCGACGGCGCGGTCGTGGCACCGCTGATCGCCGCCGAGCTCGTGCCTTCCCCCTCGCACGAGCGGGTGCGGAACATCCTCGCGAGCCCGCTCGCCGGTCCGGAGGCCGATGCGCTCGTCGCCGAGCTCGACCGCGCGCTGTGCGCCGACCCAGCGCTCGCGAACCTTTCCGATCGCTTCCTGTTCGCGGTCGAGGACGGCACCGGCCTGCACGGTCGCGAGGCGGATGTGACGATCGTCGTGGGCGGTCAGATCAGCGTCGAGGAGGCGCTCGACGCAGCGCGCCAAGGCCGCCGCATTCCGGGGGTGGTCTCGCCGGACCACCCCCGTCTAGGAGCTGCGCTACAGGCCGACGGACGGCTCGCCGTGACCGTGATGCCGCCGCTGGCCCGCGTGTCGCCGGACCAGCTCGACGGGCTCGCTGAGCTCGTGTCCGAGGTGCGAATCGGAGTGGCGCGGACGCTGACCGCTTTCGATCTCGACCCGAGCGCGCTGCGCGCGCTCGGGTTCATCGACGACCCGGACTCCGGGTGGTTCGGGCTGACGGCTTGCGCGGGACTGGGCGCCTGCGCGAAGGCGCGGCGCGATGTCCGGCGCGAGGCGGCGATGCGCGCGTCGCGGCGTCGCGCGGGCGACCCACCCGAGCACTACGCCGCGTGCGAGCGAAACTGCGGAGCCCCGAGATGAGCTACGTCCGCGACGGCGCCGACATCTACCGCCGTTCGTTTGCCCTGATCCGGGCGGAGGCCGATCTCGAGCGGTTCGACCCCGTGCTGGAGCGGGTCGTCGTGCGGATGATCCACGCCTGCGGGATGGTCGACCTCGCCGCCGACGTGGCCGCTTCGCCGGCGTTCGCCGAGCGCGCCGTGGCGGCGCTGGATGCGGGCGGTGCCGTCCTCTGTGACACGCAGATGGTGGCCGCCGGGGTGGCGCGCTCGCGATTGCCGGCCGCCAATCCGGTCGTCTGCACGCTGTCCGAACCCGCGGTCGCCGAGCTGGCGGTCCGGCTTGGCACGACCCGGACGGCGGCTGCGGTGGAGCTGTGGCGCGATCGTTTGCCCGGCGCCGTGGTGGTGATCGGGAACGCCCCGACAGCTCTGTTTCACCTTCTCGAGTTGATCGCCGCCGGCGGCCGCGCGCCGGCGGCGGTCATCGGCGTGCCGGTCGGCTTCGTCGGGGCGGCCGAGTCGAAGCGGGCGCTCGCCGATACCGACCTCGAGCATCTCGTCGTGCATGGCCGGCGCGGCGGCAGCGCGATCGCCGCCGCCGCCGTCAACGCGATCGCGAGTCCGCTCGAGTGAGCGGAAGGCTCTACGGGGTCGGGGTCGGCCCGGGGGACCCTGAGCTGATGACGCTCAAGGCTCAGCGCGTGATCGCCGCCGCCGAGGTGATCGCCTACCCCGGGGCCGAGCACGGCCGCAGCGTTGCTCGCGCGATCGCGGCGCCATACCTCCGCTCCGACCAGATCGAGCTCCAGCTCAGATACCCGGTGACCACCGGCGCGAGCGACCATCCGGGCGGCTACGAGGCGGCGATCGCCGAGTTCTACAACGGCTGCGCGCAGGAGTTGGCGGCTCACCTCGATGCCGGTCGCGACGTCGCCGTGCTGTGCGAGGGCGACCCGTTCCTGTACGGCTCGTACATGTACCTGCACGATCGCCTGGCCGACCGCTATCCCACCGAGGTCGTCCCTGGGGTCACATCGTTCAGCGCCGCGGCCGCCGCCGCCGGAACTCCGCTCGTTCGGCGCGACGACGTGCTGACGGTCCTGCCCGGCACGCTTCCGGCGGACGTCCTCGCCGCGCGACTGCGGACGAGTGAGGCCGCGGTCGTGATGAAGCTCGGGCGCACCTTCGGCACCGTCCGAGCGGCGGCGCAGCGAAGCGGCGTGCTCGAGCGCGGGATCTATGTCGAGCGTGCGAGCACGGATCGCGAGTGGATCGCCTCGCTCGAGGAGGTCGACGGGCAGGTTCCGTACATGTCGCTGATCCTCGTCCCGGCACTGCCGAGGACGCGGCCTCGAAACGGTCCGGGGCGGCTGTCTGTCGTCGGCCTCGGTCCCGCCGGACCCGAGTGGCTCACCCCCGAGGCCCAGGGCGAGCTCAGGGAGGCGGACGTTCTGATCGGCTATCAGGCATACCTGAGTCGCGTGCCCGAACGGCGTGGTCAGGCGCGGCACCCCACCGACAACCGAGTCGAGCTCGAGCGGGCACGACACGCGCTGAAGCTCGCGGCCGATGGACAGCGAGTCGTGGTCGTCTCCTCCGGCGACCCCGGGATCTTCGCGATGGCTGCGGCCGTGCTCGAGGCGGTCGAGGCCGACGGACGCGACGACGTCGAGCTGCGTGTCGTCCCCGGCCTGTCGGCGATGCAGGCGGCGGCCGCGCGCGTCGGCGCTCCGCTCGGCCACGACTTCTGCGTGCTGTCGCTGTCCGACCAGCTGAAGCCATGGCAGGTGATCGCCGAGCGCCTCGAGGCGGCCGGCCGGGCCGACCTGGTCCTCGCTCTCTACAACCCTGCTTCCCGGAGCCGACGTGAGCAGCTGACGCAGGCGCTCGCGATCCTCCGTAGGCATCGCAGCGACGAGACTCCGGTCGTGATCGCCCGTGCCGTCGGCAGCGAGGACGAGCGGGTCACGGTGACGACGCTGCGCCAGCTCGACCCCGACACCGTCGACATGCGGACCGTCTTGATCGTCGGCTCCTCGACCACGCGGACACTCCCACGCGCGGACGGAACGGCTCGCGTGTACACGCCACGGCGCTACCCAGCGTGAGCCAGCCAGGCGATCGCATCCTCGACGGTCCTCACAACCGCTTCGGCGGGACGCCGCGGCCGCCTGACGA
>JASHQV010000035.1 GCA_030038955.1 Solirubrobacteraceae bacterium | reverse complement strand
TTCACCGGCAACCC
Organism: Solirubrobacteraceae bacterium; assembly: GCA_030038955.1. Taxonomy (GTDB): domain Bacteria; phylum Actinomycetota; class Thermoleophilia; order Solirubrobacterales; family Solirubrobacteraceae; genus Palsa-465. The sequence continues at coordinate 5,324 of JASHQV010000035.1, read as the reverse complement.
CGGCACGGGCAAGACCACGGTCGCGATGCGGATGGCCGAGCTGCTGCATCGGCTCGGCTACATCGAGCGCAACCACGTGGTCGCGGTCACCCGCGACGACCTCGTCGGCCAGTACGTCGGCCACACCGCGCCGAAGACGAAGGAGGTCCTGAAGCGCGCCCGCGGCGGCGTCCTGTTCATCGACGAGGCCTACTACCTGTATCGGCCCGAGAACGAGCGCGACTATGGGGTCGAGGCGATCGAGATCCTGCTCCAGGTGATGGAGAATGAACGCGACCAGCTGGTCGTGATCCTCGCCGGCTACAAGGACCGGATGGACGACTTCTTCCGCCTCAACCCCGGCATGTCCTCGCGCGTCGCCCACCACATCGACTTCCCCGACTACACGGTCGAGGAGCTGATGGGCATCGCCCGGCTGATGCTCGCCGACAAGTCCTACGAGCTCGCGCCCGACGCCGAGGCGGCGTTTCGCGAGTACCTGGAGCTGCGCATGGCGCAGCCGCGGTTCGCGCACGCGCGCAGCGTGCGCAACGCGATCGAGCGGGCGCGGCTGCGCCATGCCAACCGGATCTACGAGGCGGCGCGAGCGGGCCGGAGCCCGTCTACCGACGAGCTCATGCGGATCGAGGCCGGCGACATCCGCGCCAGCAGGGTGTTCGCGGGCATCGGCAGCGCGCCGGCGGGGGGTGGGTCGGACCGCTCGCACGACGAGCGGTCCGACCCACCCCCTCATCCGCTCGCGGGCGCGGCTGCGCCGGCGGCCGCCGCCGACCGCTGACGCCGCGGCGCCGGCAGGCCCGCCGCCAGCGCCACCATCAGCAGCCCGTAGATGATCACGATCGCGCCGATGATCAGCACCAGCGGGCCGATGAAGTTGATCTCGGAGGTCGTCGTCAGCTTGTCGTAGTTGCCGCGCTGTCGCTCCAGCACCGGGATCACGTCGCTGCTGAAGTACGTCTGCACGTCGGGAACCGTGCGGATCGGCTTGCCGTTGAACATGTGGGTCCCCGCGGTTCCGGGCACGTCGTTCCAGCCGCTCGTGACCGGTGGCGTGTTGACGATCGTCTGCGCCAGCAGCGGCGCCGCCTTGACGACTCCGGGACCGAGCAGCGCCACGATCTTGGGGATCTCGGCGCTGACCGCGCTCAGCGGCAGCGCCTTCAGCAGGTCGGTGACCGCCGGGAAGTGCTTCTGCAGCGCCGCCAGCACCTGGGCGTCCGTGAGGCCGGTCTTGGATGAGACGAACGCGACCAGCTTCGGCACCTCGGCCGACGCGCCACCGGCCGGCGTCATGATCGGGTTCTCCATGCGCACGATCGTGCCGACGAAGTTCACCCCGGCGCGGTCGCCCGCGACCCGCTGGGCGGTGAACGCCGGCGCGAGGCCGTCGAGCAGCTTCTGGCCGTGGCTCGTCCGCGGGACCAGCGCCAGCGCCAGCGCCAGCACGACCACGACGATGCCCACGATCGGAACGACGGCGGCAGCCCCGATCGCCTCGCTGCGACCGATGCGGCCGCGCAAATTGCGCGCGATCATCGCCAGCGCGAACACGATCACGACGCCCGCGATCACCAGCAGCACCGGCGCGATCCAGTTGACCGCCGAGGTGCCGTCGAGGCTCTGGAAGTTCTTCTGCTGGGCGCCGACGGCCGGGATCAGCTGATCCTTGAAGTAGTCGCGCAGCTCGGGGACGGTTCGGACCGGCTTGCCGTTGAAGCCGGTCATCCCGCTCAGGCCCGGTACGTTGTCCCAGCCGGCGGTGACCGCCGGCAGGTTCGCGATCGCCTGCGCCAACGCCGGGAAGTTGGACGCCAGCGCGGTCTCGACCTGGGTGGGCGAGAGCTTTAGCGTCGTCGCTAGGAACGCGACCAGCTTCGGCAGCTCCGCCGTCACCGAGCTCAGCGGCAGCGCCCCCAGCAGCGCCGCCGTGTGCGGGAAGCTCGTCTGGATCGCCGCGAGCGCCTTCGCCGGCGTCGTGTGCAGGCGTCCCGCGGCGTAGCCGACCAATGCCGGGATCTCAGAGGCGCCGCCGCCGGAGGGATCGACGATCGGGTTCGCCATGTCGACGTTCTTCGAGATCAGGTCGATGCCGGCGACGTCGGCCTTCAGGCTCTGGCTCTGGAACGCCGGCCTGGCTCCGTTCAGCACCTTCTGACCGGCGTTCAGGCGGGGGATCAGGCCCAGGCCGAGGATCAGCGTCGCCACCAGCACGCCGACGCCAAGCACGATCACCCACTGCAGCAGTCCGCTGCGATTTTCGCCGCTGCCAGATTCCCGCATGTATCCCTCCTCCAGCTCGCTGGAGCGTGCGGCCGGTCGGCCGTCCATTTATCCGCATCGCACGGTGACGACGCATCCCGAGCCCGTCAACCCGAGTTAAGGAAAGGCTTATCGCTCAGTGGCTCAGGCGCGCTTGGCGGTCTCGGCGGCGTCGAGCTGGTCGGCGACCGCGCGCCACAGGGTCACGTGCACCTTCGGCCGGGCGCGAGTCGAGGCGGTGCCCGCGCGGCCGCTGACGATCGCCTGGGTCGCCTCCGGCGTCGTCGCGAACCGCTGCAGCGCCAGCGCCGCCGGGAGCGCCCGGCCGACGCCGAGCGTCGCAGCGTGCCAGATCTCGACGAACGGCGTGCCGCGCACGTCGAGGCGGACGAGCGCTCGTCGCCGAACCTCATGCAGGACCGAGTGCGCGAGCGCCAGCACGATCCCCTCGCCGGCGGCGGCGGCGGCGATCGCGGCCGCCTGGCTCGTGAACCGCGCCAGCTCCGCGGGCGCCAGCCGGTGACGCTCGAAGAACAGCCCGGTCGTGGTCGAGGGGTCGAGCTCCGGCGGGCCGACCAGCCACCGATGCGACGCGAGCGTCTGCGGGAGGATCTCCGGCCGTCCCGCGAGCGGGTGCCCGGGCGCCGCCACGACCACCAGCTGGCAGCGGAGGAACGGGACGGACGCGATCGACGGCGATGGACCCGGATGCGGTCCCAGCGCGATGTCGGCACGGCGGTGCTCGAGCATGTCCGCAAACGACGCGCCGGCGGCGGTCTCGAAGTCGACCTCGATGCCCTCCCCGCGCGCCCCGAAGGCGTCGATCAGGGGGCCGATGTGCTCGGCGACGGGGTCGGTCACGGCGATCTGGATCCGCTGTGGCTGGCCCGGGCTGTCGGGAACCGAGCGCCTCGCCTGCTCGGCAAGCCCGAGGATCTCGCTCGCCAGCGCCGCCAGCCGGCGACCGCCAGGCGTCAGCGCGATCCCGCGACCAGCGCGCACGAACAGCTCGTCGCCGAGCTCCTTGCGCAGCGCCGCGACCGCGACCGACACCGCCGGCTCGGTCACCTCGAGCTCGGCGGCCGCCGCCTTGACGGAGCCGAGCTGCGCGACGAGCACGAACGAATGCAGCTGTGCGAGTGTCATCTCCCCGCCGTTTCCGTCACCTGACTGACTCCTCCGCTGGACTACGCTTAAGCGATTGCTTAACTCACAGTTGACGGCCTCACGATAACAGCGCACATTTCAGGCTGGGAGAGGACAGCCACGGAACCGGCCCGCGCCGGACCTCTCCGCGAGCACTTGGATATCGGAGCCAGAAGACGCAAGTACCAGCACCTTTCGAGTACGAGCGGGCGACCAGCATCGAGCAGGCGCTGGAGCTGCTGCAGCAGCTCGGCCAGGACGCGCGGCTGCTCGCCGGGGGTCACTCGCTGCTGCCGATGATGAAGCTGCGGCTGGCGACGCCAGGGCATCTGATCGACATCGACCCGCTCGCCGACGAGCTCGGCTACATCCGCGTCGAGCGCCACGCCGAGGACGCCGGAGAGGAGCTGAGGATCGGCGCGATGACGCGGCACCGGGACCTGCTCAGCTCCGAGCTGCTGGCCCGGCGGATGGCGATCTTCACCGACGCGGAGCGGGTGATCGCCGACCCCGTCGTCCGCAACCGCGGCACGATCGGGGGTGCGCTGTGCCAGGCGGATCCCTCCGAGGACCTCAGCGCGGTGTGCGCCGCGGTCGGCGCGCGCCTGGTGATTCGCGGGCTCGAGGCAGAGCGGGTCCTGGAGATGCACGAGTTCCACCTGCGGCCCTACGAGACCGCGGTCGGACCGGCCGAGATGCTGATCGAGATCAGGGTGCCGCTGCAGCAGCACCAGGGCAGCGCCTACGAGAAGGTCGACCGCCGCGCCGGCGACTGGGCGGTGGCCGCCGCCGGCGCGTCGATGCGGCTGGCGGCAGGGCGGATCGAGCACGCGGGCATTGCACTCGCCGCGGTTGGCGCCGGCATCACCTCGACCGAGGCGGAGCAGCTGCTGGTCGGCGAGCGGCCGTCCGACGAGCTGCTCGCCCGGGCCGCGCGCGTCGCCGCCGACCACACGCGGCCGGTGACCGATCAGCGCGGATCCGCGGAGTACAAGCATCACGTCGCCGGCGTGCTCGTCGAGCGGGCGCTGCGCCGAGCGATGGCGCGGGCGCTGGGCGAGGACGCGGTCCCGGAGGAGCGGGCGTGATCTCGACCACGCTCCCGCACGAGGACGCGTGATGCTGGTCACGGTCTCGGTCAACGACCACGAGCACACGCGCGAAGTCGAGCCGCGGATGCTGCTCGTGCACTTCCTCCGCGACGAGCTCGGGCTGACCGGCACCCACTGGGGCTGCGACACGTCGAACTGCGGCGCCTGCATCGTGCTGATGGACGGCGAGCCGGTGAAGTCCTGCACGGTGCTGGCGGCGACCGCCGAGCGCCACCGCGTGGAGACGGTCGAGGGGCTCGCGAGCGGCGACGCGCTCGACCCGATCCAGCAGGGCTTCGCCGAGGAGCACGGCCTCCAGTGCGGGTTCTGCACGCCCGCGATGATGATGACCGCCAAGGCGCTGCTGGAACGCCAGGCGAGCCGCGTCGCGAGCGCCGGCGGCAGCGTGCCGCGGCTGACCGACGCCGAGATCCGCGAGGCGATCTCGGGCCAGATCTGCCGCTGCACCGGTTACACAACGATCGTTCGTTCGATCCGCTGGGCGGAGGAGCGCTACCGCCAGCGGGAGGGAGGAGAGATGACACCGCAGGCAAGCGGGACCGGATCGCAGGCCGAGGCTCGTGGAGGCGCGCGATGATCGCCCCACTGGCGGCCTCGACGGGCTGGCACATCGGTCTGATCCTCGGCATCGTCGTGGTGCTGGTGGTGGCGGCGATCGTGATCGTGATCGTCGCGCTGGCGCTGCGGATCTCGGCTCAGGCGGCGGCGGCCGTCAAGGGCGTCGAGCAGCTGCGAGCCCAGACGACCGAGCTGGCCGGGATCGCACGGATCAACGACTCGGGCGTGCGGATCCTGCATTCCGCGCGC
>JASHQV010000034.1 GCA_030038955.1 Solirubrobacteraceae bacterium | reverse complement strand
CTCGCGGGGGTGGCGCTGGCGCTGTGGCTGGCGATCGGGCATCGCGTCGGTGCCGGCGGCGCTGGCGCCGGAGACGGCGCCAGCGCCGCCCACGCCGATCGCGGCGGCGCTGACGCTGGGCGGGCGGGCGTCAGCGCCGCGTGGTTCAGCCGCGGCTCCGCGCTCGCCTTCCTGGTGGTGCTGTTGCTCATCTGCCTGGCCGACGGCTCGTCCAGCTGGCTGTATCCATACGGCTTCCTGCTGGTCGACGCGGGCACCGTCGTGCTGATCCTGTCGGTGGTCCGCCACCCGCGCTCGCTCGCCGGGCGCGTCCTGGCGCTGCCCGCGCTGCAGGCGCTGGGACAGATCTCATACGGCCTCTACCTGTGGCATTTCCCGCTGTTCCTGTGGCTGACGACCGGCACCACCGGGCTCACCGGGGTGCACCTGCTGATGTTTCGCCTCGGTGTCACGCTGCTGGTCAGCGCGGCCTCGTACGTGCTCGTCGAGCAGCCGATCCGGGAGCGCCGGCTGCCGAGCGTGCAGCTCCGCCGGGTCGCCCCGGTCGCGCTCGCCGCCGCGCTGGGCTCGCTGCTGCTGGGCTCCGCCTTCTCGGCGCTTCCAACCGCCGCGGCGCCCGCCGTCGCGAAGCTGCCGAAGCCGCCTGCGGTCCTGGGTGGCAGCGACCCGGCCTGCTCGGTCCAGCTGACCGACACGCAGGGCTACGGCGTGGCGCCGGTCCCGGTCGCCCAGGAGTCCCAGTTCGAGTACACGTCGCTGGGCAGGCACGAGCTCTTCTGGAGCGGGTCGGCCACGCGCACGTTCCACAACTGTCCGCCGATGCGGGTAATGCTGATCGGTGACTCGATCGCGTTCACGCTCGGCGTACCGATGCTGGACGACGAGCAGCTGTACGGGGTCGAGGTGGCGAACGCGGCGACGCTCGGCTGCGCGTTCGCGACCCGTGGCGAGCTCAACGTGAACGGAACCTGGGAGCAGCCCGAAGTGGGCTGCCAGACGGCGCTGTCCACCTGGGCGACCGACGAAGCCGCCTTTCACCCGGCTGAGGTGATCGTCGAGATGGGCTACCGCGACGAGTTCGACTGGAGCTGGGGCGGGGTCGCCGAGCACCTCGGCGACCCCGCGTTCGACGCCTACGAGCAGGCGCAGATCAACCGCTACGTGAACGTGCTCGGGCAGGGGGGCACGAAGATCCTGTTCCTCACCGTTCCCTACACCCGCCCACCCGCCCAGGCGAACGGCGCGCCCGCGCCCGCGGCATCGGCCGCTCGCCACGCCGAGATCAACTCGCTGCTGCAACAGGAGGCGAGCGAGCATCCCGGACAGGTGGCGGTGCTCGACATCGACCAGACGATCTCGCCGGGCAACGCCTACGCGGAGCGTGTCGACGGGCAGCTGTGCCGGTTCGACGGGATCCACTTCACGGTGTTCTGCGCAAAGCTGCTCGAGCCGCGGATCATGGGGGAGGCGCGTACGCTCGCGAACGTGCCCGGCCCGACTCGCCAGGGATCCGATTGACCGGACGAACGCTAAGGACCTATGCCACTTGGATCGCACGCCTGGATGCGGCCCAGGTCCGGCGCTGGGTCACCGCGCGCGGTCTTGCGGGTAGCGCACTACCTGCCACGACCCCGGGCGGCGACCAGCTTGGCCCTGAGCCGCCCCAGCCGCACGCCCAACTGGGATACGCCCTGAGGCTGAGCGGCAGGCGTGGACGCGCGTGCGCGTGCGTTGCCGCGGCGCTCCTCGCCGCCCTCGCGGTGGCGCTGACGCGCGCGGAGCTGACGCCAACCTCGACTGCTGCAGCCGCGGTCACGACGCACTGGATCACCGCCTGGGGCGCCGCGCCCCAGGGTCCCACCTGGGCGGACCCGCAATCGGAGCGCGGCTTCAGGCGCGAGACGCTGCGCGAGGTGGTGTTCGTCACCGCGCCCGCGAGCGAGCTGCGCGTCCGCTTCACCAACCTGTTCGGCTCGCGGGCACTGCACATCGGGCGGGCCACGGTCGCGCTGCAGCGGGCCGGCGCCGCGGTGCAGGCGGGAAGCCTGCGCCGCCTGCGCTTCCACGGACGCCTCGAGATCACGATCGCCCCCGGCGACCAGACGCTCAGCGACCCGGTCAGGCTGCGGCTCCCGGCGCTGGCGCGGCTGGTGGTCAGCATCTACCTGCCGAAGGCCACCGGCCCCGCCACCCAGCACGTCGCCTCAGGCGAGCTGAGCTACGCGGCGTCCGGCTCGCACGCGGATCGGCTGAGTGCTGCGAGCTTCCGCCGGCACCTCCAGAACTGGTACTTCCTGAGCGCGGTCGAGACGCGCAGCCCGATCCGCGATGTGGGCGCGGTGATCGCGCTCGGCGACTCGATCACCGCTGGCGTCGGCTCTTCGCTGAACGCCGACGCCAGCTGGCCCGACGATCTCGCTCGCCGCCTGAGCTCGCTGACGGGCTCGACGCTGAGCGTCGTCAACGAGGGGATCGGCGGCAACCGCGTGCTGCACGACGCCCCCTGTTGCGGCACCAGCGCCGTGTCGCGCTTCGGCCTCGATGTGGCGCGGCAACCGGGAGCCCGCACGGTGATCCTGCTCGAAGGCGTCAACGACCTCGGCTTCAGCCGCAAGACCGGGCGCCTGTCGGCACCGCACACGAACGTCTCCGCCGCCGAGATCATCGCGGGCTACAAGCAGATCATCGCCCAGGCCCACCGTCACCACCTACGCATCATCGGCGCCACCCTGACCCCGTTCCAGGGGGCGCGCTACTGGGATCTTGCGGCCGAGCGCAAGCGCGATGCGATCAACCGCTGGATCCTCACCAGCCACGCGTTCGACGCAGTCATCGACTTCGCGCAGGTGCTGGCCGAGCCCGGGGATCCCGACCGTCTCAATCCGGCCTACGACAGCGGCGATCACCTGCATCCCAACGACGCCGGCTACCGCGCGATGGCGAACGCGATCGACTTGACGATGCTGTTCGGGAGCGACTGACGGGCCTCGCCGGCGTCGGCGGCGTGCGACGCCCGTCCGCCGATCCCGCTAGCATGATCGACCGCCGATGGCCACCACCGCCACCGACTCGCAAGCCGGCTCGCCGGCGACAGCCGCCCAGGCACACCCGGCACCGAAAGTGGGAGCGGTGAGGCCGGTAAACATGCCTGTAGTCGATCGGGTTGCGAGCGCGGTAGTCACTGGGGTGCCGCCGCTGGTCCTGCTGGCCGGCATGATCCTCGGCTGGCGCAGCCACCTGCTGGTCTGGCAGGACCTGGTGATCCTGGCGGTGATGTACTGCGGCGTCGGCATTGGCGTGACGGTCGGCTTCCACCGCCTGCACACGCACCGTAGCTTCAGGGTCCATCCGCTGGTGCGCGCGTGGTTTGCCGCGCTCGGCTCGGCGGCCGCCGAAGGCCCGGTGATCGATTGGGTCGCCACGCACCGCAAGCACCACCAGTTCTCCGATGTGGAGGGCGATCCGCACAGCCCGCACACCGGTCACGACCACGGCTTCAAGGGCGCCTTCAAGGGTCTCGTCCACGCTCACATCGGGTGGGTGTTCAGCGAGATGGAGGTGGCCGACGAACGCCTTTACGCCAAGGACCTGCTCGCCGACCCACTGATGCGGTTCGTCGACCGCACGTTCGTGCTGTGGGTACTCGTCGGATTGGCGATTCCATTCGGCCTCGGCGTACTGCTGAGCGGCACGATCGCCGGTGGCCTGACCGCGCTGCTGTGGGGCGGCGCCGCCCGGATCTTCCTGCTGCACCACTCCACCTTCTCGATCAACTCTCTGTGCCACTTCTTCGGTAAGCAGGAGTACGACACGTCCGATGAGTCGAGAAACCTTGCGTGGTTGGCGATACCCACCTGGGGTGAGGCCTGGCACAACACGCATCACGCATTTCCCACGTCCTTCCGCCACGGCATCGGCCGCCACCAGATCGACCTGTCGGCTGGTGTCATCCGGCTGATGGAGATGTGCGGGATCGCGCACGACGTCGTGCGCATCAGCCCCGCGCGGATCGAGCGCAAGGCCGTGCCGCAGACGCGCTGAACGCGGTGGCGTTCGCTCGCACTGCAGCTCTGCGCGACGCGCTCGAGCGGATCCCCGAGCGTCCGTTCGCCGTCCGCTTCTGGGACGGCTCCGAGGTCGCCGCCACCGAGCAGCCAGCGCCCACGTTCATCTTCAGATCGCCGAAGGCGCTGGCGCACCTGCTGCGCGCACCAGGCGAGCTCGGCCTCGGCCGTGCCTACGCCCAGGGGCTGCTCGACGCCGATGACATCGAGGCAGCCTTGCTGCTGGTCGACAACTTCAAGCCGCCGCGGCTGCCGCCCCGAGAGATCATCCGGCTGCTCGGAGGGCTGCTGCGGGCGACCGGCCTGACGCTGCCGCCGGCGCGTCCCGCCACCGAGCTGCGTCTGCGCGGCGAGCGCCACACGCCGGCGCGCGACCGCCGCGCGGTGCGCCACCACTACGACGCCGGCAACGACTTCTTCAAGCTGTTCCTGGACGATTCGATGACCTACAGCTGCGCCTACTGGCGCGCCGGCGCGAGCACGCTCGAAGAGGCCCAGGACGCCAAGCGCGAGCTCGTCTGCACGAAGCTGGCGCTGGCAGAGGACGAGCGTCTGCTCGATGTCGGCTGCGGCTGGGGCAGCATGGCGATCCACGCCGCCAGCCGCCACGGAGCCAGGGTGCTGGGGATCACGCTGTCGGAGCCCCAGGTGCACGAGGCACGTCGGCGAGCCGAGCAGGCCGGCGTCGCCGACCGCGTCGAGTTTCGCGTCGCCGACTACCGGGAGCTGGACGGAGACGAGCGGTTCGACGCGATCTGCAGCATCGGCATGGTCGAGCACGTCGGCGAGGAGCGGATCGACCTGTACGCGCACACGCTGCACGGGCTGCTCGCCCCCGGCGGACGCCTGCTGAACCACGGGATCGCCAAGCTCCAGGATCTCGAGACCGGCGACGAGGGGCCGTTCTCGGAGCGGTTCGTGTTCCCGGACGGCGTGCCGCTGCCGCTCTCACGGGTGATCCAGGCGCTGGAGCGCAGCGGCTTCGCCACCCGCCATGTCGAGGGGATCGCCGAGGATTACGCCGAGACGCTGCGACACTGGATCGAGCGCTACGAGCGCCGCTACGAGGAGGCGGTCCGGCTCGCCGGCGAGGAACGCGCCCGCGTCTGGAAGCTGTACCTGCACGCCGCCCGCCAGGGCTTCACCAGCGGCTGGGCGTCGGTCTACCAGGTGCTGGCCAACCGCCCCTGATCGCGGTGTCGCGGCGTCGCTGGTGGCCGCCTCAGTCGATCCGGTCGCGGCGTCGCCGATCCCCAGATGCGGCGGCGCCACCAGGGCGTGGCGCGCATGCCATCCTTGATGGGCGTGCAAACGGACTGGAGGTTCGCGTGAGAGAGGTTCTGTCCGAGCTCGAGGCGTGGCAGACGCGGGGGGATCGCGTGGCGATCGCGACCGTGATCGCCGTTCGGCGCTCAGCGCCGCGCCCGCCAGGAGCCAAGATGGCGATCAACGATCGTGGCGAGATCGCTGGCTCGGTGTCCGGCGGCTGCGTCGAGGGCGCCGTCGTCGAGGTGGCGGACACGATCCTCGCCGGCGCGCCGCCGCGGCTGCTGCACTTCGGCATCGCCGACGCCGACGCGTGGGAGGTGGGGCTTCCGTGCGGCGGCGAGATCGACGTGTGGGTGCAGCGCTACGAGCCGGGGCCGCTGGCGGAGGCGGCTCGCTCCGGCGGCCGGCTCGCCGAGGCGACGCTGCTCGAGGGCGCCGCCGCCGGTGCGAAGCTGACCGTCGACCCCGGTGGCGGGCGACTCGGCACGCTTGGCACTGCCGAGCTGGACGAGGAAGCGGCTCGGCTGGCGAGCGAGCTGCTGTGGGCCGAGCTGAGCGAGCGCCATGGCGAGCTGTTCATCGACGTGGTGGCGCCGCCGCCGCGCCTGATCCTGTTCGGCGCCGTCGACGTTGCCGCCGCCGTCTGCCGCGTGGCGCGCGCCGCCGGCTGGCGCACGTACGTGGTCGACCCGCGCGCCCGCTTCGCCACCCCAGAGCGCTTCCCCGACGCCGAGCAGGTGCTGGCAGCGTGGCCGGAGGAGGCGTTCGCACAGCTCGGCGGCATCGATCCGGCGACCTCGATCGCCGTGCTCACGCACGATCCCAAGCTCGACGACGCGGCGCTGGAGCTGGCCTTGCGGTCGCCGGCCAGGTTCGTCGGGGCGATGGGATCCCGCCGCGCCCAGGAGTCCCGGCGCGCACGACTGCTGGAGGCGGGGCTGAGCGAGGACGAGCTGTCGCGGCTGGCGGCCCCGCTTGGCCTCGACCTCGGCGCAATCGACCGCGAGGAGACGGCGCTGTCGATCCTCGCCGAGATCGTCGCCGCCCGGCACGGACGCGATGGCGGACGGCTGAAGCGGGCCGCCGGGCGGATCCACGAGCTGGGCGTGGAGAGTCGGTGAGCCTGCCGGCGCCGGCGGGCCTGATCCTGGCCGCCGGCGCCGGGACGCGGTTCGGCCCCGACCCGAAGCTGCTGGCCGAGCTCGACGGGCGGCCGCTGCTCGAGCACGTGGTTGCGGCCGTCTGCGCCGTCGAGCAGCTCGATCCGGTCGTCGCCGTGCTCGGGGCGCAGGCGGAGCGGCTGCGCCAGCGGGTCGCCTTCGGCCGGGCGCGGACGGTCGTCTGCTCGCACTGGAGCCGCGGCCTGTCGGCGTCGCTGCGCTGCGGCATCGAGGCGCTGCCCGGCGCTGCCCGGGTGGTGGTCGTGCTGGGCGACTCGCCGACGCTGACCCCGGAGCTGCTGCGGCGCTTCCTGGACGCGCCCGGCGGCACACGGGCCGCCTACGCCGGCGTGCCCGGGCACCCGGTGGTGCTCGGAGGCGAGCAGCTCTCGCACCTGCGCGAGCTGGGCGGGGACGTCGGCGCGCGGCGGCTGCTGGCGGGCGCCGCGACGATCGAGTGCGGCGACCTCGCCAGCGGCCGCGACGTCGACCGCCCGGGCGACCTGCTCGCGCTCAGGGAACAACGACAAGTTCCCTAACCCCCTGGCCCCTGAGGGGGTGGGGGAAGTTGTCGTTGCTCACGGGGACGTTTCGCGCCAACCCCTCACCAGCCCCGGGGGTGGGGGAAGTTGTCGTTGCCCGCGGGGACGTTTCGCGCCGACCGCTCACCAGCCCGGGACCGGGATAGTCACGGTCGCTCACGGACCGGGGACAGGGCGGTCGGGCTCAGGCGGCGGCGCCGAGGTGCTCGCGCCCGGGCGGCGCCCCGAAGTCCAGTGCCGGCATCACCGCGATCATGCCGTTCGGGTTGAGCATCCCGTGCGTCCGGTAGTAGTGCAGGCGGATCTCGTCGAAGTCGACCGTGTCCGCCACGCCCGGCCACTGGTAGAGGTCGCGCAGGTAGGGCCACAGGCTCGCGTACTCGGCGAGCTTGCGGATCGAGCACTTGAAATGGATCTGGTAGACGGCGTCGAACCGCACCAGCGTGGTGAACAGCCGCCAGTCGGTCTCGAACGGCTGATCCCCGAACAGGAAGCGGCTGCCCGCGAGCCGCTGGTCGAGCTCGTCCAGCATCGTGAACAGCTCCGCCACGGCGCGCTCGTAGACCGGCTGACGGGTGCTGAACCCGGCCTTGTAGACGCCGTTGTTGACGGCGTCGTAGATCCGCTCGTTGAGCGCGTCGATCTCGAGCGCGAGCCGCGGGGGATACAGCTCCACGGGGTGCTCGGCCAGCGGCGCGAACACGGTCGAGAGCATCCGCAGGATGTCGGCCGACTCGTTGTTGAGGATCACGCCCAGCTCGCGATCCCACAGCACCGGCACCGTCACCCGATCCTCGAACGCTGGGTCCGTTGACGCGTACGCCTGGGCGAGGAACTCGAAGCCGTTGACCGCGTCCTCGTAGCGGCCGCCGGTGAACGCCCAGCCGCGGCGGTCGCGGATCGGGTCCACGAACGAGATCGAGATCGCCCGCTCCAGCCCCATCAGGCGCCGGCCGATGATCGTGCGGTGTGCCCATGGGCAGGCACGGGCAACGTAAAGGTGGTAGCGACCGGCGACCGCAGGAAACTCGCCGTCGGCCGTCACCCGCTGCCGGAAGCGGCTGGCCTGGCGCCGGAACGAGCCGTCCTCAGCGAATTCGCCGTCGAGCGAGAAGCGGGTTGACAGCTCAGCGATCCCTTCACTGTAGCTACGGAGCGGCGAGCGGCGCGCCGCCGATTTCAGCATCTGAACCCTGGCCCGGAAGCATGTGGAGGTGGGATAGTGTGAAGCGCGAGGAGAGATGCAACTGGCGCCAGCGCCCCCGCCTGTAGGCGTCCGCCCCCCGGCGGACCACATCCAAGGCCTCTCACGTGGCCTGCGGATCCTGGAGCACGTGCATTCCGCCGGCCGGCCGGTGGGAGTCAAGGAGGTCTCGGCTGCCGTCGGGCTCAACCTGTCGACCGTCTACCACCTGGTCAACACGCTCCTCTACGAGGGGTACCTGGTACGCACCGCCGATCGCCTGCTGCAGCCCGGGCGGCTGCCGGGCGAGGCCGCGGCCACCCAGACCGCAGGCGTGCGCCGGGCACTGGGGCGGGCGGCGTATGCGGTCGACGACGTGGCGGTGCTGGCGCGCCTCGACGGGGCGCACACGTGTGTGGCGGAGTGTGCCGAGGTGCCGCAGGCACCGTCGGGTGGCCACTACCCCCAGCACGCGATGTCGCTGTCGCATCTGCTGGCCGTCGGACGCGTGCTGATCGCCCACCAGCCGCCCGAGCACACGGAGCGGCTGATCGAGCTGACGCGGCGCGCGGCCGCGGTGCGCGAGGAGGTGTTCGACGAGGCCGAGCTACGCAACGACCTGCGGGCCACGGCCGAGCGCGGCTACTGCGCGCTGATCGGTGAGGGGGACGCGTGCGTGGCCGTTCCGGTGCTGGACGGACGCGGCTGGGCGCAGGCGGCGGTCGCCGTGGTCGTCCCCGTGCGACGCCTGCGCCACGAGCTTGGAGAGCTCGTGGCGGCCAGCTTGGCGGCCGCGCAAGAGGTGGAGGCCGCGCTGGACGCGCGGCCCGAACTGCGGCGCACGGATGCGCCGGGCACAGTGAGGACGAGATGAGCACGATTCCGGACAGCGACAGGCACACGCTGGTGCGGATGATCGAGGTGATGTTTCCGCATGAGGCGTTCCCGGCCGGTCCGTACGAGCGCACCGCCACCGCGGTGCTCGAGGCCGCGGTTGATGCGCCGCGGCTGCTGGCGCAGCTGATTCAGGGCCTGTCCGATCTCGATGCCATGCGTGGGCGCCCGTTCTGCGAGCTGCCCGCCGGTGCCGCCCTGAACCTGCTCCGCGGAATCCAAGAGACGCCCTTCTTCCGTAGCGTGTTCGACGTGGCGGTGGTCAAGCTGTACAGCGATCCCGAGGTGTGGGAGCTGCTCGGATACGAGGGTCCGTCGTTCGACAAGGGCGGCTACATCGACCGCGGCTTCGACGACCTCGAGTGGCTCCCCGAGCCGCGCATCGAGCTACCCGACGACAGCGAGGAGGTAGGCGCATGACCCGCTTCGCCTATGACGACGACGACGTTGTCGTGATTGTCGGCTCGGGCGCGGGTGGCGGCACGCTCGCCAACGAGCTCTGCCAGCGCAAGCTCCGGGTCGTGCTGCTGGAGGCCGGCCCGTATCTGCGGCCCGACGACTACGTGAACGATGAGTGGGAGTCGTTCGCGCAGATGGCCTGGGGCGACCCCCGCACCGCCTCGGGAAGCTGGCGCGTGGCCAAGGACTTTCCCAACCTGCCCGCGTGGCTGGTGAAAGCGGTGGGCGGCACCAGCACCCACTGGGCCGGCGTGTGCCCCCGCATCAAGGCGCATGAGCTGGCCACCCGGACGACCTACGGCGAGATCGACGGCGCCAGCCTGCTCGACTGGCCGCTGTCGATCGACGAGCTGTCGCCCTACTACGACCGCGCCGAGGTGAAGATGGGGGTCAGCCACCGTCAGGGGCATCCGCCGCTCCCCGCCAACAACAACTACAAGGTGTTCGCCAACGGCGCCGAGCGGATCGGCTACCGCCAGTACGCGACCGGCCCGTACGCGACCAACGCCAAGCCCTACGACGGCCGCCCGGGCACGATCCAGGACGGCTTCAACTTCCAGGGAGACAAGAACACCTCGAAGTGGTCCTCGCGCGCGGCCGAGATTCCCAAGGCGGAGAACACCGGCAGGCTCGATCTGCGACCCGAGAGCCACGTGGTCCAAATCCTGCACGACAGCCGGGGCCGTGCCACCGGGGTGCTCTACCTCGATCGGAGCGGCGCCCTCCGCCGCCAGCGGGCCAGCGTCGTGTGCGTGGCCGGCAACTCGATCGAGACCCCGCGCCTGCTGTTGCTGTCGGCCTCGGCGCTGTTCCCGGATGGCCTCGCCAACTCCTCCGGGCAGGTGGGGCGCAACTACATGCAGCACGCCACCGGAAG
>JASHQV010000357.1 GCA_030038955.1 Solirubrobacteraceae bacterium | reverse complement strand
CGCAGCTCCGTGCCGATCATCATGCTGACCGCGAAGGCGGAGGAGATCGACAAGGTGGTGGGCCTCGAGCTCGGCGCCGACGACTACATCACGAAGCCGTTCTCGCTGCGCGAGTTCTCGAGCAGGATCAAGGCCGCGCTGAGGCGGACAGAGATGAGCCGCTGGAGCGAGGACGGCGGGGACGAGCAGCCACTCGTCGTCGGCGACCTGCGGATCGACTTCCTCAAGCGCACGGTGCGGGTCCGCGAGATCGACGCGCCGCTGACCTTCATCGAGTTTGAGATCCTCTCGACGCTGGCGCGCTCCCCCGGTCGGGTGTTCACGAGGGACATGCTGCTGTCGCGGATCTGGGGTGATTCCGCCTACCGTGACCTGCGCACGATCGACGTGCATATCCGGCATCTGCGGGAGAAGATCGAGCGCGACTCGAAGGATCCGGAGTATCTGTTCACGGTTCGCGGCGTCGGTTACCGCTTCCGTGACACCGACGAGTGAGCGCCGGCGATGCTGATCTCGCTGCGCACCCGGCTGGTGCTGGTGTTCTTCGCGATCACGCTGCTGGCGTTCACGGCCCTGTACCTGTATGTGGCGCCGGGACTGCGCAGCCGCCTGCTCGACGCTCGCCTGACCCAGCTGGCCACCGCCGCCCGCGAGTACTCGCCGCCCGTGGCACGAACTGTCGGCAGCAGCGCGACCGCCGCCGAGATCCGCCAGCGGGTCGATCAGGCCAGCCGCGGCTCGCAGACGCGCGTGACGCTGTTGGCGGTGACGAGCGCCATTCAGCCGAGCGGACCACAGCTGACGCCGGTGGCCGACTCGAGCAGCCCCACGTCGGCCGATCAGCTCCGCTATGCGGTCGCCTGGAAGGCGATCCACACGCGCGGCCTGGCGCTGGGGACCGAGTCGCGTCCCGCGGGGATCGTCGCCGAGGCGGCGATGCCGGTCAGCTTCGACGGCCGCGTCGCGCGCGTGATCATCTTCTCGTCCCCCGCCTCCGATGTCGTGCACGCGGTCAGCGTCGTCCGCCAGCAGATCCTCGTCGCTGGCCTGATCGCCATGTTGCTGGCGCTGATCGGTGCCTATCTCGTGGCCCGCTGGCTGACGCAGAGGGTGGGGCGCCTGGAACGAGCTGCCGAGCGCGTCGCCTCCGGCGAGTTCGAGCACCCGATCGCCGTCGACTCGCGCGACGAGCTGGGTCAGCTGGCGATCGCCTTCAACGACATGCAGCGCCAGCTTGGGATGCTCGACAAGGCACGCAAGCAGTTCATCGCCACCGCCTCGCACGAGCTGCGCACGCCGGTGTTCTCACTCGGAGGGTTCGTCGAGCTGCTCGAGGACGAGGAGCTCGACGCCGCCACACGCCGTCGCTTCCTCGGTCACGTCGCCGAGCAGGTGGAGCGCCTGCGCAAGCTCTCGGTCGACCTGCTGGACCTCTCGCGCCTGGAGTCAGGCTCGTTGGAGCTGCGACCCGAGTCCGTCGACCTCGGAGAGCTGACGCGGTCGGTATCGGCGGAGTTCGAGGTCACCCTCGCGCAGCACGACGCGCATCTGGAGCTGCGCCTGTCGGGACAGGTCGAAGCCGTCTGCGACCCGGTGCGGATTGCGCAGATCGTCCGCATCCTGATCGATAACGCGCTCACCCACACCCCGCCGGGGACGCGCATCGTGGTCACGGCGGGACGTCGGAACGGCACCGTCAAGCTGGCGGTGCGCGACGACGGAGAGGGGATCGACGGGCAAGCGCTGCCGCGGATCTTCGAGCCGTTCTTCACCGCCGACGACCAGCAGGGATCAGGGCTCGGCCTGGCGATCGCCAGCGAGCTGGCCGGACGCATGGAAGGGCGCCTCGATGTCGACTCGCGGCCGGGCCAGACCGTGTTCACGCTGGAGATCCCGGCGTGACGCAAGCAGACGGCTCGCGGTGCGCCTAGGCGGCTGCTGAAGCAGCCTAAAGGCCGCCATCTTCAGTTGTCCAGGCGGCCCGCAGACCGCCCCCTCGGCTGCCCTCAGCCGGCCTTCTCACCCGCCTCCCCGTCGTAGTACGGAACGTGCCCGTCGGCGCGATGCAACATCAGGTTGTCGGCGCCGCCAGGCACCCACACCCCGAGCTTGTCGCTGTCTGGGTAGACGGCCACCGACGGCTCCCGGGCACTGGAGAACATCACGAAGCGCGCCGGTGCTTCAGCGTCGGCCGGGCAGCTCGTCTTGTGCGCCCCGTCGGGCCCGGCGGCGAAGCACGCCACCGCCCCGCTCGCCAGCCGCTCGCTGCCAGCCGGCGTGCGGAGGTCGAGCTCGCCGGACAGCAGCAGCAGCCACTCCTCCACGTATTCGTAGTGGTATGGACACAGCGACTCTCCCGGCGGCAGCTCGAACAGGCGCAGCGAGGTCTCGGCCGCGCCGAGCACTCGCGAGATCGGCACGACGCCGCCCCGGTAGCCCGGCGGGTCGTGCTCGTCGTAAGTGAAGTCGGCCGTGTGAAGGCTGGGTCGATCGCTCATCCCGGCATCATCTCAGCCGTGCCGGCGGAACTAAGCGAACTGGTGTTCGATCTCGCTCGCGGCCTGCGACGCGCCGTGCTGCCCCAGCTGGGCTTGCGCGCGGGACGCGAGCAGCGCGGCGAAGCGGCCGGGGGCGACATCACCTTCGCGGTCGACGAGACCGCCGAGCTGTTCCTCGCCGAGTTCGTCGCCGAACGGGGGCGGCGGATCAGCTTCTACTCGGAGGACCGCGGGCTCGTCGGTGACCCGCTGGACACGCACGTGCTGGTCGTCGATCCGATCGACGGCACCCGACCGGCGCTGGCCGGGCTCGAGTCCGCCTGCGTCGCGGTCGCGCTGGCGCCACTGGGCGACGACGAGCCGACGATGGCCGACGTCGAGATCGGCTGCGTCGTGGAGATCAAGAGCGGCGACTGGTTCCTGGCGCGCCGCGCCCAGGGCGTCCGCAGCTCGCGACAGCTGCAGCTCGGCGGCGGCGGCGACATCGCGAAGATGTTCTGGAGCTACGGGTTCCGCGGCCGCCCGGCCCGGGCGACGGTCGAGGTGCTGGCCGAGCTGATCGATGCGAGCTCGGTCGGAGGCGGGACGTTCGAGCTTGGCTCGCAGGCGTTCGCGATGACGCGTGTGATCACGGGCCAGCTCGATGCGGTCATCGAGGTGGGCTCGCGGCTGATCGAGGACGTGCCGGGCATGCGGGCCGAGTTCGAGCAAGTAGGACGCGGCGAGGTGCTTAACAACTCGCCTTACGACCTCGCCGCCCCGTGGCTGTGTCTGACCGAGGCCGGCGGCGTCGTCAGCGACGGCTGGGGCCGGCCGCTGGACGGCCACCGCCTGCTCGGCTCCGGCCACGAGTTCCAGATCTCGTCGATCTCAGCATCGAACCGGGGGCTGCACGCCCAGCTGCTGGCCGCCGTCGACGCGGGCGTCGCGCGGCTCCGCCGTCTGCGTGCGGGGGCCAGCTGACCTGTGGATGCAAAACGCATGCGCCGCCGCGCGCGTGGCCGCGGGTCGAAATTCGCCAGACTATCCGTCGATATTCGACCCGCGGACGCCCCGGGGCCGGGGCCAGCCGGCCGCCGGCGTGCAATCGGCGGAAGCCGCCCCGAGGCTGGGGCCAGCCGGCCGCCGGCGTGCGATCGGCGGAAGCCGCCCCGGGGCTGGGGCCAGCC
>JASHQV010000356.1 GCA_030038955.1 Solirubrobacteraceae bacterium | reverse complement strand
ATCGACCGCGTCAAGCAGCTTGCGCCGATCTGGAAGCGCGAGCAGGGCGAGTGGGTGCCGGGCCGGGCGCCGCCGCGGGCGGGTTCCTGAACGGTCGCGCGGCGCCTACCGGGTGGCGCGCGCCGTGCGGAGCACGGCGCGCGCCGGCCTGCCGACGTTCACGGCCGCTACATTGCCCTCGATGCCCACTTGCCTGGTAACCGGCGGCGCCGGCTTCCTCGGCTCGCATCTCTGCGACGAGCTGCTGGCGCGGGAGAACCGCGTGATCTGCGTGGACAGCCTGGAGACCGGCTCGCTGACCAACATCGAGCACATCCGCTCCGACGACTTCGTCCACCTCAACCTCGACATCATCGAGCCGTACTCCATCGACGAGCCGATCGACTTCGTCTACCACTTCGCCTCGCCGGCATCGCCGATCGACTACCTGCGGCTGCCGCTGCACACGCTCAAGGTCGGCTCCTACGGCACCCACCACACGCTGGGGCTGGCCAAGCGGCACCGCGCCCGCTTCCTCACCGCCTCGACCAGCGAGGTGTACGGGGACCCCGACGTGCATCCGCAGCCGGAGAGCTACTGGGGCAACGTCAACCCGATCGGTCCCCGCGGCGTGTACGACGAGGCGAAGCGCTTCGCCGAGGCGCTGACGATGGCCTACCACCGCCAGCAGGGCGTGGACACGGCGATCGTGCGGATCTTCAACACGTACGGGCCACGGATGCGTGCCCACGACGGGCGCGCGATCCCCACGTTCCTGCGCCAGGCGCTGCAGAACCGGGCGATCACCGTGTTCGGGGACGGCTCTCAGACCCGCTCGTTCTGCTACGTGGACGACCTCATCCGGGGGATCATCGCGCTGGCGGAGTCGGGCTATCACGAGCCCGTGAACGTCGGCAACCCGCGCGAGTTCACGTTGCTGCAGCTGGCCGAGACGATCATCGAGGTGACCGGCTCGAGCTCGGAGATCGTGTTCGAGGCGCTTCCGGCCGATGATCCCAAGGTGCGCCAGCCGGACATCAGCTTGGCACGGGAGATCCTCGGCTGGGAGCCGCAGGTGGAGTTGCACGAAGGACTCGAGCGGACGATCGCGCAGTCCGGCCGTGACGCGCTCGTCGGCTTCCGCCGCTAGCGCGGCGACCCGGCCGGGCCGCGCGGGAGTGATTTGAGCGTAACTTTCACGGGCGAACTTCTCTCTCAGGTTCACAAACACCAGACAGGGCGACGATCAGCACCACACCGACAGAGGCTCGCTCCGCCCGGCGCCGGGCTGGCTCCGCTCCGCGCGAGCAGACGGCGGCGCACGCGGAGCAGACAGCGGCGGCAATCGAGCTGACGCCGACGCTGCGGGACATGCGCTCCAAGCGCCCGCCGGCGCTCTCGTTCCTGCTGCGGCTCGAGACGCTGCGACGACTCTGCCGGGTGGGGTCGTTGCTGGCGATCGACTTCGTCGGCGTCGCGGCGGCGCTCACGACCGCGTTGTGGATCAAGCTCGCGATCTACGGGAACACGAGCGTTCCACACGCCTGGAACGAGGCGGCCAACTGGGTCTCGTTCGCCTACCTGGTGACGGTGCTGATGTTCGCCCGGGTGGACCTGTACGCGGAGCGCTCGCGTCGGCCCGGCATCGGCCGGATCGCCTCGGCCCTGTTCCAGACGACGATCATCGCGCTGCTGTTCGCGCTCGCCAACGGAAACCACTTCTCCAGCTACTACATCTTCTATGGCAGCCTGATCGTGGGCACGGTCTACATCAGCTCGATGCGCTACGCCCACACGCGGTTGAGCGGCTGGCTGCTGGAGAAGGCCGGGTACCGGCGACGGGCGCTGCTGGTCGGATCGGGCGAGCAGATCGAGGCGGTCGCGGGCGCGCTGTCGGCCCCGGCCCAATCCCGCGTCGAGCTGGTCGGCTACATCTCGCTGACGCCGTGCCCCGACAACGGGCTGCGGTCGCTGGGGACGCTCGACGATCTCGAGCAGATCCTCGTCAGCGCCCGTCTCGAGGAGGTGATCATCGCCGATCCCGCGTTCCCCCAGGATCAGGCGGTGGAGCTGGTCGACCTGTGCCATCGCCACGGCGTGACCGTGCAGGTCGCCCCCTCGACGATGGAGATCCTGATCGATCGTGCCCAGTTCGTGCCCGGCCAGAGCGTGCCGCTGTTCCAGCTGCGCCCGCCGGTGTTCGAAGGGATCGACTACGCGCTCAAGCGCGGCTTCGACCTGATCGTGGCGGGCGTCACGCTGGTGGCGCTGTCGCCGCTGCTAGCGCTGATCGCGCTGACCGTCAAGCTCAGCTCGCGGGGACCTATCCTGTACCGCTCGGTCCGTCCCGGGATCGGTGGGCGCCCGTTCACGTGCCTGAAGTTCCGGACGATGCGCGACCACGCCGAGCTGATCCAGGCGACCCTCGAGTCGCTCAACGAGCAGTCGGGGGCGCTGTTCAAGATCCGCAACGATCCGCGCCTGACCCGCGTCGGGCGGCTGCTGCGGCGCTTCTCGCTGGATGAGCTGCCCCAGCTGGTCAACGTGATCCGCGGCGAGATGTCGCTGGTGGGACCGAGGCCGCTGCCGATGCGGGACTTCAAGCGGCTCGAGGAGTGGCACAGGAAGCGCTACCTGGTGCTGCCCGGGATGACCGGGCTGTGGCAGGTCTCGGGTCGATCCGAGCTCGACTTCGATGACCTCGTGCGGCTGGACTTCCTGTACCTGGAGCAGTGGTCGATCTTCCTCGACCTGTCGATCCTGCTGAAGACGATCCCGGCGGTCCTGTCGCGCCGCGGCGCGTTCTGAGGCTGAGCGGCGGCCGGAAGGGCGCGGCCGCCGCCGCGGCCGGCCCCCAGGCCGCCGCGGCGGAGCAGACCGTCAGCCTGTAGGCTGGGCCGCCGATGCCGCCAACCGACCGCTTCGTGATCAGCTTTGCGGCGGAGCCGCCCCAGGACGCGCTGCCCTACGGGCGGTGGGCCGGCACGCTCCGCGAGTGGTTCCTCGGCGCCTTCGCCGAGATCGACACGGAGGGCGAGGAGATCGGCCGGCCGGGCGAGATCAAGTGGTTCCCGGACCGCAGCTACGCGGGCCGCACGTACGTGCCGGCGGTGGCGCGGACCGACGCCGACTACGAGGTCTTCGGGTACGTGTCCTTCGCCGAGGGCGGCGAAGGCTCGAGCGGGCCCGACGACTTCGCCGCCTGGGCCGACTTCACCTCCGAGCTGGCCGAGAGCAACCCCGACTGGAAGCTCGACCTCAACGATGACGTGATCGGCGTGTGGCGGGGTGAGGAGGGCAAGCAGGCGAAGATCACGCTGGTCTGGGGCGTGCCGATGATCCCGGGCGGAGCGGTGGCCACCGGCGAGCTCGCCAACCTCGCGGTCGACCAGTGCGAGGTCGTCGAGGAGCGGTTCACGCTGGTCGCCCCCGACGACTACCGCGGAGACTTTCTCGAGGTCAAGCTGTGGGGACGGCGCGGGGATCTGCTCGCCTCCGAGTCGCTGTACATCGACGAGGACGAAGACGACGAGGGGGAGGGGGACGAGGACGCGGAGGCGGGAGACGAGGTACCGGACGACGACGTTCCGGAGGACGACGCCCCGGGGGATGGCGCCGCCCGCGAGGCGGACGAGTCCGGCGGTGCCCGCTAGCCTCTGGGGACGCCGGGGCGCGCTCCGCCCTCGTAGCTCAACGGATAGAGCACGCGCCTCCTAAGCGCGGGATGCGGGTTCGATTCCTGCCGGGGGCACTCCGGGTCGAAGCTCAAACCCCGGAGCAGCTGAGCGGGATTGGCGGGCGGCGCCGTCACCCAGAACGTGGAGGAGCCCAAGAAAGCCAGACACACCGCCAAGTCAAGACGCGAAACCTGCGAAGCGCGAGGACCAGCCCTACGGCGCGTCGACACTGGCTAACGACTCAAGCGACGGGCCCGCGGCTATGCAAGACTTACGCTCGTCGCGCGAGGTTCCGGGGGCTAGGAGACGCGGGAGTAAGCCATCGTTCGGCTCCGCCTCGCGGACCCTGCAGATGAGCCGGCTGCCGCCCCACCATGTTCCGCGTCCGAGGCTGACCGATCGATGCGCCGGCGCAGCGGTCGTCGTGGTCGAGGCCGCAGCTGGCTACGGCAAGACGGTCCTGGGTGCGGAGCTCGTCGAAGGTTGGGGCGTGGTGCCGGTCGAGGTGCTGCTCGAGCCGGGCGAGCTCTCCGCTGGGCTGCTCGCGGCCCGCCTGCGGGCGGCGGTGGCGCGAGCGGGGTTCACAGACGCGCGCGAGGCGATGAGCGCGGCCGGTGCTGATCCGGCCGGTGCTGTCGATGCGATGCTCGACGCGCTTCGGGAGGAATCGTGCGCGATCATGATCGACGATGCGCATCATGCGGCCCGTGACGCTGGGCAGCTGATCGAGCGGATCGCGGCTCGCGTCGCGCTTCCGCAACGATTGGTGGTGCTCGCGCGCGGGCTGCCAGAGGGCAGCGAGCGTCTGCGCCGGGCTGAGTCGGTGTTGCTCGACGGGGATGATCTGGCGTTGCGCGCGGATGAGACGCTCGCGCTGTGCCGCTCCGGGTTTGGCCTGGAGGTCTCCGCCGACGAGGCGCGCCTGCTCGACGCGGCGACCGGCGGCTGGACGGCTGCCGCCGTGCTCGCCATCTCGCGCGCCAAGCGCACTGACACGCCGCTGCGTGAGCTCGGGGGCGTCGGTGGGGAGTCGGGTCAGCCGTCGATGTCCGTCGGCGCGGTCCTCGATGAGCTGCTGGTGGCGCTCGGCCCGGATCGTGGCCTGGTCGCACAGATCGCACCACTGCCGTTGCTCGACAAAGAACTCTGCGCTGCCGTGAGCGGTCAGCCTGACTGCTTCGAGCGGGCGCGGGCGCTGGGCCTGCCGATGACTCCGGCTGGAAACGGTTGGTGGGAGCTTCCGGGTCCCGTGCGGGACTATCTCGCTCAGCTCGGCGACCCAGATCCGCTAGTTCTAGGCCGCGCGGCCCGGTACTACCGGTCGAGGGACCAGCTCGTCGCGGCGCTCCAGCTGCTGCTCGCGGCTGGCGAGGTCGAGCAGACGGCGCGACTGCTGGCCGAGTCCGAGGCGCGCGATGTCGAGCGAGTCGAGGTGCTCGAGTTGCTGTCGGTGATCGACCGCGTCCCGGATGCGGTGCTCGACCGCTTTCCGATGGCGCTGCTGCACGCCGTGCGGGCTTGCCACGCGGCGAACCTCCTACAGCGGCGGGCGGGGCTCGTGCAGCGGCTCGACGCAATCGTCAGCGAGGACGATGAACCGGAGCTGCGCCGCGCCGTCGACGCCGAGCTGGCGACCGACCTCGTGCTCGACGGCACAACGCCCGCTCAAGCGGAGGAGCTTGCGCAGCGGATTCTCAAGACCGCCGGCGATCGGGAGCAGCTCACCCGCGCACGCGCGCTGTCGGTGATCGGCAAGGCGGTGTGGTGGCAGTCCGACAAGGGCGGACGTCGCTCGGCTGAGCGGATGCGCGAGGCGGGCGTGTACTTCGATCGGGCGTACGAGATCCTGCTGGGCCTCGGTCAGCGCGCGGCGGCGGCCGCGCTGATCCCGTACCGGGCGGTATGGATCGAGTTCGAGCTCGGCCGGCCTCTAGAGGCTCTGAGGATCCTCAACGAGGGGGTCACGCTGTCGCTGGACAATCCCCGACGCTACACGTCGGTACTGCTCTTCCGGGCGAAGGTGCTGAACGAGCTCGGGCGTTTCGAGGAGGCGGATGCCGACTACGCAGAGATCCTCAGGATCGCACGCACGCTTGCCGACTCCGCCAACAAGATCGCCTACGTGCACTGGGAACGTGCGATCCAGGCGTCGATCCGCGGCGACACGGAGGCGACCCTGGAGCACGTGCAACAGGCTGAGGCCAACCGCGCCGACTGGTGGGAGCATGGACGCTTCGACTTCCTCGCGGACGCGGCGGAGTCGCTCGCGCGGACCGGACAAATGCTCGCGTGGGAGTACCTGGAGCGCGCCCAGGCCGATCCCGGCGACGCCGAGCGGATGATCGCGATGGCGGAGTGCGCGCTGCTCGCTCGCCATGGCGATCCAGCGCTGGCCGAGGAGCGGCTCGTGGCGGTGTACGACCGTGGGATCGTGCCACGCGAGTTTTGGCGGGTCACGCTGCTGCGCGCGTATGCGGCACTGCGCCGGGGGGACGCCTCTGCGGGCTCGCTGGCGGCCCATGCGTTCGACGAGGCAGCGCGCCTTGGACAGCCCAACGTCCCACTGATCAAGGAACGGGAGCTGACCCAAGCGCTGCTGGCACTGGCTGTCGAGACGGGGTCGCCGGCGGCGGCCGCGCTCGAGGCCTCGTCGCTGCCGCTGGCGGTCGCCGTGCTCGGTCGCTTCGAGTTGACATACGGCGGGCGGCCGGTGGACATCCGCGTCGGCCAGGGGGCGCAGCTGCTGAAGCTGGTGGTCGCCTGCGGCGGCACGGTTCACGCCGAGCGCGCGATCGAGTCGCTGTGGCCGGAGACCGACCCGGCGGCCGGACGCAACCGCCTGCGGACGGTGCTCGGACGGCTGCGCGAGGACGCACCGAACGTGGTCCAGCGCGAAGGAGAGCTGCTGCGAATCGGACCCGAGGTCCACGTCGATCTCGAGCGCTTCAAGCAGGAAGCCCGCCAGGCCCTGGCGACCTCCAGCGGCGACCCGGACGCGGCGCTGGCGCTGGCGCGCTCGGCGATCTCCCGCTACCGCGGGGAGCTGCTGCCTCACGACCTCTACGAGCAGTGGGCGGACGCGCCGCGCGAGCAGGCGCGTCGCACGGTACTGGAGCTGCTCGACCTGTGCGCCGCCGCGGCGGCTCGGCGCGGCGACCTCGATGACGCGCGGCGCATCGTCGAGCGCACGATCGAGCTCGCGCCGCACGAGGACGACCGCTACCTACGCGTCGCGGAGATCCTGCGCGAGCAGGGCCGCAACGGCGCCGCGCTCAGCGTGCTGCGCCGCGCCCGCTCGACGCTCGACGCGCTCGGGGTGCCGCTGCCGCCGCAGCTGCGCGAGTTCGAGGAGTCGCTGATCGTGTGAGGCGAGCGGCCGTCGTTGATGTCGAGGCCGTCCTTGATGTCGGCTCAGATCTTGAAGTGCCGCTCGGCGACCGGGCCTGAGCCCCGACGGACACGAGACCCTGCCGTGTGACGTTCGTGTGACGATGGCTCGCGACGATCGCGCGTCATATCTCTACGCGTTGCGATTGGAGGCAGATATGTCGGCGGGTTCGGGTCTGACAGGCACGATGGCCAGGAGAGCCGTCTTGGCTGTCGGTATCGTGATCGCAGCGGCCGCATTGCCGATGGCGGTGGTCGTGCCAGCGACTAGCGCCAAGCCGGGGACCCTCAAACTGAAAGGTGTTGTCGTCGGGCGGACGGTGAGCAAGGGAGTCCCCCTGATCACTGTTTCGGTTCGTGAAGGCTCGAAAGAGGTGGGCAAGTTACATATTGCCAGCGCAGATTGCGGTGGTCTGATTTGCCAACGCGGCGGCACTGCCAAACTCAAGGTCGGGAGCATCAGGCGCAAGGCGAAGCTCTTCCTGAGGTGGACCTATAGCGGCCCTGGCGACGCCTGTGCTGTCGGTGCCCCGACGTGCAAGTCGTCTAAATCTGGAACAGGAACGATCACCCGGGGGTCCAGAAGCGAGGCTATCCGTGTCAACACGTCGAGGATCCCAACGACCAAGGGCTCACACTTCGGGATCGTGTTGGGCTGATGATCAGACGAGCAGCCTGGCCGCGGCAATGGATCGGGCCGGATTAGGGTCTGGCGGCTCGCCAGCCAGGGCGGCCACTTTGTTGGGTTGAGGGGCGGCTGCAACGCCAGGGACATCGCTGCTGCTGCAGGCGAGGAGCATTAGCCGGCCGACGACTATGCGCGCTGCCCCCGTCGCCGAGGCACTGTCGGATAAACGGATCAATCAGCTTTGCAGGCTTCTGAGCTTCTCGGAGCGCTGCGGGATCGACCGTTCGTGGGCGGGCAGCGGACGGTAGCTGCCGGTGATGAGCTGAGGCGTCGTCTGAGAGCCGCTGCACGCCGATCTGCTCGACCCGTGAGCGGGTCTGGCGATCACCAGCGGCAGTCTTCTACCTCCGGTTGCGTTTCACGCGCTTCCACGCGCACCAGAGCGTCGCGGGGCCGTAGACCAGTTTGAACAGATCACCGGAGCGTTGTTGCTCGTCCTGGGCTGCCCGTCGGTGTAGCTTGGCCTGCCGCCCCGGTAGCCGTTGCGGCGCCGGCGCGACCGGCCAGAGAGGCCGTCCTGCGAGAAACCCACGACCCTCGACAACACGCGGGCGGACCGTCGATTGCGCACCGCGACTGCAGCTGCAGACCAAGCAGCGCGGTGTATCTCCTGACTCGTCTGTCGGCTCGCCAGGGTCGACGCGGCGAGCGTGGCACGACCCAACGGACCTTCAGCCACCTTCAGCCCGCGGGCGAGCCGAGCTCGAGGACCCGACCACGATCAGGTCCTCGAACACAGCTCCTGCACGCGCGACGGTGTGACGGGCGGCCCGTTAGAGCCGCGCCGGCGCTTATCAGGAAGAGTGCGTGCCCGTAGCGGTGTATTTCTCGGTCACGCCTTTGTACTGCCCGAGGTTGGCGTGCGTCGTGACCTTCCCTTTGACCTTGGTCGCGCTGACGAATTTTCCGGTCACGGTCTCAGTGCCCAGCTTCTTGTTGTCGTACGAGAGGATGTTGCCGGTCACCTTGAAGGTGCCCTTCTTCGAGACCTTGACGGACTTGCGACTGAACGACTTGATCCCGCCGTAGCCGCCGCATGTCGTTGATTTGCACTTGAGCGCTAGCCCGGCCGAGAAGTCGGTCAGCTTCTTCCGGCTCACGGCATTGAAGGACACCGATGGGCTTGCGGCGCCTGGCGTCCTGTACGTGTATCCCGCCTTCGGCTTCGCCGCGAGCGCGATCCCTACGACTGCAAATAGGGCCAGCAGAGTCGCTGCCACGATCGGGCACAACCTGAACCGCATGAGACCTCCTTTGTGGTGGCGCGCACTGCCGCGCGCGCAGTCTAACGTGCCTACAACAGGCGCCCGAGCGGGATTTGTCGCTCGAGCGGCGCGAGAACGCCCGGCTCCGGCAACCTCCAGCGGCGACGCGGACGTGGCGCTGGCGCTGGCGCGCTGGCGATCTCCCGCCAGGAGCTCGAGGAGTTGCTGATCGTGTGAGATGAGCGGCCGTCCTTGATCTCGGATCAGATCTTGAAGTGCCGCTCGGCGACCGCGCCCGTGCCCGCGCTCGAGCGTGCGCGCACCTCGAAGATGTACTTGGCGGCCTTGAGATGCTTGTAGGTCTTCGGCGACTTGCAGCTCGCGAACGACGGGTTTGGCCACTTCTTCTTCTTGGTCTGCTTCACCAGTGCGCACTGAAAGCCCGTGACGCTGCCGGTTGCCTTGAACGTGAACTTCGCCGTCAGGTGCTTGGTGCTGATCTTCGCCTTGGTGATCCTCGCCTTCGGCTTGGTGGTC
>JASHQV010000355.1 GCA_030038955.1 Solirubrobacteraceae bacterium | reverse complement strand
CACCACGACCTACGTCGAGCCGCTGCTGCCGGGGCCGCTGGAGCAGGTGATCGCGCGCGAGCGTCCGGACGCGCTGCTGCCGACGCTCGGGGGCCAGACGGCGCTCAACCTCGCCAAGGTGCTGCACGAGGACGGGACGCTCGAGCGCTACGGCGTCGAGCTGATCGGCGCCGACTACGAGGCGATCGATCGCGCCGAGGATCGCCAGCGATTCCGGGAGACGATGATCTCCGCGGGGCTGCGGGTGCCACGGTCGATGATCGCCCATACGCTCGAAGACGCCCGTCTGGCGGTCGCCGAGATCGGACTGCCGCTGATCGTCCGTCCCGCGTTCACGCTGGGAGGCACCGGCGGCGGCGTGCTGCGCCACGAAGCCGAGCTCGACAGCGTCGTCGGCCGCGGCCTCGACCTCTCGCCGATCGGCCAGGTGCTGCTCGAGGAGTCGGTGCTGGGCTGGCGCGAGTTCGAGTTCGAGGTGATGCGGGACCACACCGACAACGTCGTGATCGTGTGCTCGATCGAGAACATCGACCCGATGGGCGTGCACACCGGCGACAGCGTCTGCGTGGCGCCGCAGCAGACGCTCAGCGATCGTCTCTACCAGATGCTGCGCGACCAGGCGATCACCGTGATCCGAGCGGTCGGGGTCGAGACCGGCGGCTCCAACGTCCAGTTCGCGGTGAACCCGGCGAGCGACGAGGTCGTCGTGATCGAGATGAACCCGCGGGTGTCGCGCTCGAGCGCGCTGGCGAGCAAGGCAACCGGCTTCCCGATCGCGAAGATCGCCGCTCGCCTGGCGGTCGGATACACGCTGCAGGAGATCCCCAACGACATCACCGGCGCAACTCCCGCGAGCTTCGAGCCGGCGCTCGACTACTGCGTCGTCAAGTGGCCGCGGTTCGCGTTCGAGAAGTTTCCCGGGGCCGAGGCCGGGCTGACGACGCACATGAAGTCGGTCGGCGAGGCGATGGCGATCGGACGGACGTTCAAGCAGGCGTTCGCGAAGGCGCTGCGCTCGCGCGAGCTCGACCTGCCGGCGGACTTCCCTGAGGACGATGAGGCGCTGCTGGCCCGCCTCGAGCTGCCGGGAGCCGAGCGCTTCGACCACCTGCTGGAGGCGCTGCGCCGCGATCTCGGAGTCGAACAGATCCAGCGCCGCACGAGCATCGACCGGTGGTTCCTGAACGAGCTGGCGGAGCTGGTCGCCGACCCGGCGAGCGTCGAGGCGGGGGGGCGGACGTACAAGGCGGTCGACACCTGCGCGGCCGAGTTCGCCGCGCGCACGCCGTACTACTACTCGAGCCGGGAGCGCCCACGGCCGGACGGCGGCGCCGCCGACGGCGAGGTCGTGCGTGGCGAGCGAGCGAGCGTCGTGATCCTCGGATCCGGTCCGAACCGGATCGGGCAGGGGATCGAGTTCGACTACTGCTGCGTGCACGCCGCCCAGACCGTCCGCGAGTCCGGTCGCGACGCGGTGATGATCAACTGCAACCCCGAGACCGTGTCGACCGACTACGACACCTCCGACCGCCTGTACTTCGAGCCGCTGACGCTGGACGACGTGCTCGGCGTCTGCGAGGTCGAGCATCCCGAGGGTGCGATTGCTCAGTTCGGCGGCCAGACGCCGCTGAAGCTGGCGAAGGGACTGCACGATGCCGGCGTCCGGATCCTCGGCACCGGCATCGAGGCGATCGACCTGGCCGAGGATCGCGCCCGCTTCGGCGGCCTGCTGGACCGCCTCGGCCTGAAGGCGCCGCCGTACGCGACCGCCCGCTCGGTCGAGGAGGCACTCACGCGCGCGCCCGCCGTCGGCTGGCCGCTGCTGGTGCGCCCCAGCTACGTGCTCGGCGGCCGGGCGATGGAGATCGTCTACGACCTCGACGGCCTGCGCGAGTACCTCGATCGCGTGCGGCCCGAGGGCGGCGGGGACCGCTCGACGATCTACCTCGACCGCTTCCTCGAGGACTCGATCGAAGTCGACGTCGACGCCCTCTGCGACGGCGAAGAGGTGTGGGTCGCCGGGATCATGCAGCACGTCGAGGAGGCCGGAATCCACTCCGGCGACTCGGCCTGCGTGCTGCCGCCGCACGCGCTCGGCGACGACATGCTCGCGCAGATCCGCGAGCAGACCGCCGCGATTGCGCTGGCGCTCGGCGTCGTCGGGCTGCTCAACGTGCAGTTCGCGATCCACGGCGAGCAGGGCCTGCACGTGATCGAGGCGAACCCCCGCGCGTCGCGCACGGTCCCGTTCGTGTCGAAGGCGATCGGGGTGCCGCTGGCGAAGCTCGCCTGCCGGATCGCGCTGGGCGAGAAGCTGTCCGACCTGGAGCTGCCGCTCGACTCCGGCGGCGACGCGGGCGAGGGACGGGGCTCCGGGAGCGGGCACGTGTGCGTCAAGGAGGCGGTGCTGCCGTTCGATCGCTTCGCTGGCACGGACGCCCTGCTCGGCCCCGAGATGCGCTCGACCGGCGAGGTGATGGGGGTGGCGCGGGACTTCCCGACCGCGTTCGCCAAGGCCCAGGCCGCCGCCGGCGCCGGGCTGCCGACCAGCGGCACCGTGTTCATCACGGTGGCCGACGGCGACAAGCCCGCGGCGACGGGGATCGCCACGCAGCTGCACGACCTCGGCTTCCGGATCGTCGCCACCCGCGGCACCGCGCAGGCGCTGCGGCGGATGGGAATCCCGGTCGAGACGATCAACAAGCTCACCGAGGGGTCGCCGCACGTGGTCGACCTGATCGAGCGGGGGGACGTCAGCCTCGTGATCAACACGCCGACCGGCGCCGGCGCGCGCACCGACGGCTACGAGATCCGGACCGCCGCTGTCGCCCGGCGAGTCCCCTGCATCACCACGATCAGCGGCGGCATGGCGGCCGCCCGGGCGATCGCCGCCGCCGCCCAGCGGGAGCCCGAGGTGATCTCGCTGCAGGAGCTGTACGCCGAAGCGGCGCCGCCACGGTCCGCGGTCCAGTGAGCCACGCTGGGGGTCCAGCGCGGGCCGAGCGCCGGCGCGCTGGCTGCGACCGGGTGCAGGCACCGTTCGGGCGGCGTCCCGCGCCGGTCATCAGGCGCACCGCGTACGGCCCGTACGTCGTGCTGACGGTCGAGGACGCCAGCGGCCCCGAGCCGCAGGCGGGCCAGTTCTACATGCTCGCGGCGGCGGCACGCTGGGGCGGGGGGGAGGGGGAGCGCCCGTTCCTGCCGCGAGCGTTCAGCGTGCTGCGGGCGCGCCGTGGCCAGCTCGAGTTTCTCGTCCACGACGTCGGCCCCGGCAGCCACCGCCTGTGCGAGCTCGAGCCCGGCGACGAGCTGCTGATCGTCGGCCCGCTGGGGATCCCGTTCGCGCCGGTGCGCGAGCGTCGGCGAGCGGTGCTGGTCGGCGGCGGCGTCGGGATCGCGCCGCTCGCGATCCTCCAGGACCAGCGTGGTGCCGACGCCGTGCTGCTCGGCTTCCGCGACGCCGATCACGCCGCCGCTGCGGCGCTGCTGCCGCACGCACGCATCGCCACCGACGACGGCAGCGCCGGCCATGGCGGCTTCGTCACCGACCTGCTGGGCGAGCAGCTGCACGGCAACGCCCACGCCGAGGTGCTCGCCTGCGGCCCGCCGGCGATGCTCGAGGCGGTGCGCCAGCTGTGCGCCGAGCGCGAGGTGCCGGCCCAGCTGGCGCTGGAGTCCGGGATGGCGTGCGGGTTCGGAGCCTGCTTCGGCTGCGTCGTGCACACGCGCAAGGGCCTGATCCGCCTGTGCGTCGACGGCCCGGTGCTCGACGCCGCACGACTGGAGAGCGCCGTCGGCGTGGGGGCGACCGCGGGATGAGGCACGGATGCGCGGCGGCGGACGACGAGCGGCCTCCGAGCGGCGAATGACGGTCGGAGCTGAGGCATGAGCGTCAGGTTCTGCGGGATCGAGCTGGCGCACCCGGTGATCAACGCCTCCGGCACGTTCGACGCGATCGCTGCCCGCCGCGCGTTCGGCGACACCCTGCTCGAGCACTTCCCGTTCGCCGCGTTCGTGTCGAAGACGGTGACGCTGGCGCCGCGGCAGGGCAACCCGCCGCCGCGTCTGTGGGAGCTGCCGGGCGGGATGCTGAACTCGATCGGGCTGCCCAACAAGGGTCTTGACGGCTACCTCGCCCACGACCTCCCGGAGCTGGCGCGCCTGCCGGTGCCGCTGATCATCAACGTGATGGGCTTCTCCCGGCGGGAGGTGGGCGAGCTCGTGTCGGCGTTCGCCGAGCGCGACGAGGTGGCGGCGCTGGAGCTCAACCTGTCGTGCCCGAACGTCGAGTGCGGGCTGGTGATGGGCGCCGACCCGCACGAGACGGCGGCGCTGCTCGAGCACGTCCGCCCGCTGACCGGCAAGCCGCTGATCGCCAAGCTGACGCCGAACGCGTCCGACGTCCCGGCCGTCGCGCGGGCGGCGGCCGACGGCGGCGCCGACGCGGTCTCGCTGATCAACACGCTGCGCGGCATGGCGCTCGACCCGGACACCGGCGAGCCCTGGCTCGGTGGCATCACCGGTGGCATGTCGGGGCCGGCGGTGAGCGCGATCGCGCTCGCCCAGGTGCACGCGGTCAGCAGCGCGATCGACCTTCCGGTCGTCGGCATGGGCGGCGTCAGCAGCGGCCGTGACGCCTACGATCTCCTGCAGGCGGGCGCAGATCTGGTGGCGGTCGGCACCGCGTCGTTCCGCGATCCTGCTGCCGGCGCGCGGGTCGCGGCGGAGCTCGCAGAGCTGCTTTCCGGGAGCGCGAGCGCGTCTCCGCAGCCCGGCGAGGCCGCCGACGGCCGCGAATGCGCGAGGCGCGTCTCACGGAGCTGAAACGTCCTGCAAAGCCTGGGGATTCCCGCAAGTAAGCTCGACATTGCTGAAGCTCAGGTAGAGGTTGAGCAAAATTGCTCCAAACACGCCCCACGGCGGCGCCGCACGATGTATAGTCGCCGCCCATGCCGCCGGTCAGTGACTCCCCCACCAAGACCATCTCTGCGCCCGAGCGCTCGCTGGTCCAGCGGATGGAGGCGCTGCAGCGTGCCAACGACATCCGCAGCCGGCGTGCCCAGCTCAAACGCGATCTCAAGGCGGGCCGCCAGCCGATCCATGAGCTGCTACTCGATCCGCCCGAGTATCTCGAGACCGCAAAGGTGTTCGACCTGCTGCTCGCCGTCCCCAAGTACGGCCGCGTGAAGGTCAACAAGATCCTCTCCACCTGCCGGATCTCGCCGAGCAAGACGATCGGCGGGCTGTCGCAGCGGCAGCGTGGCGAGCTGGTCGAGCTGATGCGCCGCCGGTAGGCGGAGCGGCCACAGCAGCCACTGCTCGCTCGGGCGCTCCGTTGGCCAAGCTGTTCGTGATCACAGGGCCGTCCGGCGTCGGCAAGGGTACGCTGATCCACGCGCTGCAGGACCACCTGCCGCAGCTGCAGCTGTCGGTCTCGGCGACGACGCGGTCGCCGCGTCCGGGCGAGCAGGACGGCGTTGCCTACCACTTCCTCGGCCGGGACGAGTTCGCGCGCCGCGTCGTCGCCGGCGAGTTCGTCGAGCATGCCGAATATGCGGGCAACAGCTACGGGACGCTGCGGTCCGAGCTCGATGGACGGCTCGATGCCGGGATCCCGGTGGTGCTCGAGATCGAGGTCCAGGGCGCGCGCCAGATCCGCGAGGCGCTGCCCGAGGCGGTCCAGGTGTTCATCGCGCCGCCCTCGCGCGAAGCGTTGCGGGAGCGGCTCGTCGGGCGCGGCACCGATCCGCCCGAGCAGGTGGTCCGCCGGCTCGAGACCGCCGACGACGAGCTTGCCGCACGCGGCGAGTTCTCCTACGTGGTCGTCAACGACCGGCTCGAGGACGCGGTCGCGCAACTGCTTGAGATCGTCGGCCGCGAGCTGGGAGATGACGAGAGCGCGGCGTCAGCGCAGTACTCTTGAGCAAGCAAAGCCAAGAAGGCAGCCCAACGCGAGGACACCAACTTGATCTCTCCCCGAATCGACAAGCTGCTCGACCACGTCGACTCCGACTACGCCAGCGTGATCGTGGCGGCCAAGCGCGCCCGTCAGATCAACTCCTACTACCACAACCTCGGCGAGGGGACGTTCGACGAGTTTCCGCCGCCGATGGTCGACACCAGGTCGAAGAACTACCTGACGATCGCGCTCGAAGAGGTCGCT
>JASHQV010000354.1 GCA_030038955.1 Solirubrobacteraceae bacterium | reverse complement strand
GACTACGAGCAGCACCTGTTCGGTGGCGCCTCGATCGACGCCCACGGCACCGCCCTGACCGACGCGGTGCTGGACAGCTGCCGCCGCGCCGACGCGGTCCTCCTGGCGGCCGTCGGCGGCCCCAAGTGGGACACGACCGATCCGCACCGGCCGCGTCCCGAGCAGGGACTGCTCGGGCTGCGCAAGGGTCTCGGCCTATTCGCCAACCTGCGCCCGGTGCGGCCGGCGCCGGCGCTGTACGACGCGAGCCCGCTGAAGCGCGAGATCATCGACCGCACCGACCTGCTGCTGGTTCGCGAGCTGACCGGCGGCATCTACTTCGGCGCCAAGACTCGCGACGCCGACTCCGCGTCGGACGCATGCGTGTACACGCGCGAGGAGATCGAGCGGGTCGCGCGCGTCGCCTTCGGCTCGGCGCGCTCGCGGGTGACGAGCGTCGACAAGGCGAACGTGCTGGAGACCTCGCGGCTGTGGCGTGAGGTCGTGTCACAGCTGCACGGCAGCAGCTATCCGAACATCGAGCTCGAGCACCTGCTGGTCGACAACGCCGCGATGCGGCTGATCGCGGCCCCGCGCCACTTCGAGGTGATCGTCACCGAGAACATGTTCGGGGACATCCTCAGCGACGAGGCGGCGATGCTGACCGGCTCGATCGGGATGCTGCCGAGCGCCTCCCTGGGTGACCCCGGCCGGCCCGGTCTGTTCGAGCCCGTGCACGGCTCGGCCCCGGACATCGCCGGCAGCGGGCAGGCGAATCCGCTGGCGATGATCCTCTCGGCGGCGCTGCTGCTGCGCCACGGCCTCGCTTGGGAGGAGCAGGCGGCGGCGATAGAATCGGCCGTCGATCGGGCGCTGGCGGAGGGCCTGCGAACCCGGGACTTGGGCGGCGGCGCAGGCACGCGCGAAGCCACCGAGGCAGTGCTCAGCCACCTCTAGGACAGGAGCAGGATCAGTGGAACAAGCCGACCTCATCTGGCACAACGGCGAGCTCGTTGCCTGGGAGGACGCCAAGGTCCACGTGCTCACCCACGGGCTCCACTACGGCACCGGCGTGTTCGAGGGTGAGCGCGCCTACGAGACCGATCGCGGCCCGGCGATCTTCCGCCACCACGACCACCTCGATCGTCTGTTCAAGTCGGCCGAGCTGTACTACATGCCGATCCCGTTCACACTCGATCAGCTGCGCGACGCCACCCACCAGCTGATCGCCGCGAACGGCCTGCGTGAGTGCTACATCCGCCCGATCGTGTTCCGCGGCTACGGTCAGATGGGCCTGTACCCGCTGGAGGCACCGGTCGACGTCGCGATCGCCGTGTGGCCGTGGGGGTCGTACCTCGGCGAGGAAGGCAAGCACCAGGGGGTGCGCGCGAAAGTCGCCAGCTGGCGGCGGATTCCCCAGGACTCGCTGATCCCGCAGGCGAAGGCCTGCGGTCAGTATCTGAACAGCGTGCTCGCCAAGATCGAGGCGTCCAAGGCCGGCTACCAGGAGGCGATCCTGCTGGACCCACGCGGGTTCGTCTGCGAGGGCAGCGGCGAGAACATCTACGTGGTCCGCGACGGCGCGATCTCGACGCCGCCGCAGACGGCCGGGATCCTCGAAGGGATAAGCCGCCGCTCGCTCAACCAGATCGCCGGCGACCTCGGCTACGAGCTGGTCGAGCGCGACGTCGCGCGCGCCGAGCTATACCTCGCCGACGAGGTCTTCCTGTCGGGCACCGCCGCGGAGCTCGTGCCCGTCCGCGAGATCGACGACCACGCGATCGGCACGGGCCAGCCCGGCCCGGTCACGCGCGAGCTGCAGCGCGTGTTCGAGGACGCGCTGCACGGGCGCGACCCGCGCTACCTCGAGTGGCTCGACCTGGTCGCGCCGGCGGCTGCGCCGTCGCCGATGGCCGGGTCGGCAAGCGCGCCGCCCGCGTCCGCGAGCTGACCCGTCCGAGGACCGGATGAGCCGGATCGAGCTGTATGACACGACCCTGCGCGACGGCATGCAGGGCGAGGGCATGTCGCTGTCGGCGGCCGAGAAGGTGCGCGTCGCGCACCGGCTGGACGAGCTCGGGATCGACCTGATCGAGGCCGGCTTCCCGAGCTCGAACCCCAAGGAGCTGGAGCTGTTCGGGCTGCTCCAGTCCGAGCGCTTCGGCCACGCCGAGCTGGCGGCGTTCGGGATGACCCGCCGCCGCGACCTCGCCGCCGGCGACGATCCGGCGCTGCGGGTGCTCGCCGACTGCGTCGCCCCGGTGTGCACGTTGGTCGGAAAGACCTGGGGCCTGCACCTGGAGAAGGTGGTCCGGGTCGACCGCGAGCAGAACCTGCGGATGATCGCCGACTCGGTCGCGTTCCTCGTCGCCGCGGGC
Organism: Solirubrobacteraceae bacterium; assembly: GCA_030038955.1. Taxonomy (GTDB): domain Bacteria; phylum Actinomycetota; class Thermoleophilia; order Solirubrobacterales; family Solirubrobacteraceae; genus Palsa-465. Next base: position 3,791 of record JASHQV010000354.1, on the reverse strand, counting down.
AAGCGCGTGATCTACGACGCCGAGCACTTCTTCGACGGCTTCGCCGACGACCCGCGGTACGCGCTGCGGTGTCTGCGCGCCGCCACCCAGGCGGGCGCGCAGACGGTCACCTGCTGCGACACCAACGGCGGCACGCTGCCCGCGGCGATCGCCACGGCGATGGCGGCGGTCGCGGGCGAGCTGAGCGGCGAGCACGTCGCCCTCGGGATCCACTGCCACGACGACGCCGGCTGCGCCGTCGCCTGCTCGCTGGCAGCGGTCGCGCAGGGGGCCACGCACGTGCAGGGCACGATCAACGGCTACGGCGAGCGCTGCGGCAACGCCAACCTGGTGACGCTGATCCCGAACCTGCAGCTGAAGCTCGGCCACGAGTGCGTCAGCGGTGAGCAGCTCGCGGCGCTGACCGAGGCCGCGCACTTCTGCGACGAGCTGCTCAACTTCACCCCCAACCCCGACCAGCCGTACGTCGGGCGCAACGCGTTCGCGCACAAGGGCGGCATGCACGTGGCCGGCGTCAGCGCCGACCCATCGACGTTCGAGCATGTCGATCCGGCCGTCGTCGGCAACGATCGCGAGGTGCTCGTGTCGGAGCTGGCGGGCAGGGGGACGGTGCTGTCGCGGGCGGCCGACGCCGGCATCGCGCTCGACGACCAACAGGCGGCGCGGGTGCTCGACCAGGTCAAGCAACGCGAGCACCAGGGCTACCACTACGAGGCCGCGGACGGCTCGTTCGAGCTGCTGCTGCGCAAGCAGAGCGGCGACTACGAGCCGCTGTTCCGGCTCGAGTCGTGGCGGGCGATCGTCGAGAAGCGGGCCGACGGGCGCGTCGAGACCGAGGCGACGATCAAGATCTGGGTCCCGCCCGGCCCCGATGGTGAGCGCTACGTGCGCACCGCCGAGGGCAACGGGCCCGTGAACGCGCTCGATCGGGCGCTACGCGACGCGCTCGTCGAGATCCATCCGCGGCTGGCGGAGATCGACCTGGTGAACTTCAAGGTGCGGATCCTCGACGAGACGAAGGGCACCGGCGCGGTCACGCGCGTGCTGCTGGACGCCTCCGACGGCGACCGCGTGTGGGGGTCGATCGGCGTCTCGGAGAACGTGATCGAGTCGTCCTGGGAGGCGCTCGTGGATTCGCTCGAGTACGGCATGCAGACCGCTGTCAGGCGCCGCCGGGGCGCCAGCGCGGACGCCGCCGCAACGCCGTGACCGAAGGCGAGGACGGCGCGATCCCGCTGGCCCGGCCGGTGCTGGGCGAGCGCGAGCGGGAGCTGGTGTGGTCGGTGCTGCGCAGCGGCCGGCTGTCGCTGGGGCCGCTGCTGGGGCAGTTCGAGCGGGCGTTCGCGGCGCGCGTCGGTGCCGGCTGGGGCAGCGCGGTGTCGTCGGGGACGGCCGGGCTGCACCTGGCGGTGCGCGCGGTCGGCGTCAGCGACGGCGGCGAGCTGATCACCTCACCGTTCTCGTTCGTTGCCAGCGCCAACGTCGCCGTGTACGAGCGTGCGCGGCCAGTGTTCGCCGATATCGACCCGGTCACGCTGAACCTCGACCCGGCGGCGGCCGCCGCCGCTGTGACCGACCGCACGCAGGCGATCCTGCCGGTGCACGTATTCGGCTATCCCGCCGACATGGCGGCGTTCGAGCGGCTCGGGCTGCCGCTCGTCGAGGACGCCTGCGAGGCGCTCGGGGCGCGCTACGAGGACGGGGGGGAGGTTGGCGGCCGCGGCCACCTGGCGGCATTCGGGTTCTACGCCAACAAGCAGCTGACGACCGCCGAGGGCGGGATCGTGACCGGCTCGGAGGAGGCGCTGAAGCAGCGGCTCGACTCCGAGCGCAACCAGGGCCGCGCCCCCGACATGGACTGGCTCGACCACGACCGGCTCGGCTTCAACTACCGGCTGTCCGACGTCGCGTGTGCGCTCGGGCTCGCGCAGCTCGAGCGGCTCGATTCGCTGCTCGCGGGCCGCGCCCGCGTCGCCGCGCTGTACCTCGACGCGCTGGGCGACGTCGAGGGGCTGGGGCTGCCGTGCGCGGAGCGCGGGCAGGCGCGACGCGGATGGTTCGTGTTCGTCGTTCAGCTGCCGCGTGGGGTCGACCGCGATGCGGTCGTGCGGGCGCTGGCGGAGCGCCAGATCCCCAGCAAGCCGTACTTCCCGGCGCTGCACCTGATGAGCTACTACCGCGAGACGTTCGCGCATCGGCCGGGGGAGTTCCCGGTCTGCGAGGACGTCGCGGCGCGGTCGCTGGCGCTGCCGTTCTTCCCTGAGATGACCGAGGGGCAGGTGGCTCGAGTGTGCGAGGCGCTGCAGGCGGTGCTGAGCACCCGATCGGTGGCGTAGCGCCGGCTGGCGCCCAGCCGGGGGGTGATGCACATAAGGCGCGCATACGCCGCCTCATGTGCATCACCCCCTACCATCACGCGGGCGATGTCCCGCTTCGCCGAGCCCCCCGACGAGCTGTTCCGCCGCCTCGGCGACTCGCTCAGCTTCGACCGTCGGCTGGCCCCGCTCGACGTGCGCCAGTCGCGCGCGCACGTGGCGATGCTGGCCGCGCAGGGGATCATCGGCGACGAGGATCGCGAGGCGCTCGAGCATGCGCTCGCACAGGTCGAGGCGGAGCTGCGGGGCGGCACGTTCGCGTTCGCCGACGGCGACGAGGACATCCACATGGCGATCGAGCGTCGCGTCACCGAGCTCGCTGGTCGCGCCGGCGGGCGCCTGCACACAGCGCGCTCGCGCAACGACCAGGTGGCGACCGACATGGCGATGTTCGTGCGCGAGGCAGCGCTCGCGGCGGGAGCTTTGGTCCTGGAGCTGGTCGACACGCTGGTCGGCCAGGCCGAGCGCCATCTCGACTGGCCGATGCCCGGCTACACGCACCTGCAGCGCGCCCAGCCGGTGTACCTCGGCCACCACCTGCTCGCGTACGTGTGGATGCTGCTGCGCGACGAGCGACGCTTCCGGGCGGTGCTCGACGGCACCGCGGCGCTGCCGCTCGGCGCCGGCGCGCTGGCGGGGGTGAACTTCGACACCGACCGGGAGCTGGTCGCCGGCGAGCTCGGCTTCGCGACCGTCGCCGAGAACTCGATCGACGCGGTCTCGAACCGCGACTTCGTGCTCGACTACCTCGCCGCCGCCGCGACCTGCGCCACCCACCTGTCGCGGCTCGGGGCGGAGCTCGTGCTGTGGTCGAGCGAGGAGTTCGGCTTCTGCGAGCTGGCGGACGCGTGGACGTCGGGCTCCTCGATCATGCCCCAGAAGAAGAACCCCGACGCCGCCGAGCTGCTGCGCGCCAAGGCGCCTCGCCTGACCGCGCACCTGGCGGCGATGCACGGCGTCCTCCACGGCCTGCCGCTCACCTACAACAAGGACATGCAGGAGGACAAGGAGCACCTGTTCGACGCCGTCGACACGCTCGAGCTGTGCCTCGCCGCCACGCAGGGGATGCTCGCGTCGGTCGAGTTCCGTCGCGAGCGCCTCGCCGCTGCCGCGCAGGACGAGCTGCTGGCCGCGACCGACGTCGCCGACCTGCTGGTCAGTCGGGGGGTGCCGTTCCGCGAGGCCCACGGGGTCGTCGCCGGGCTCGTGCGCCGCGCGCTCGCGCAGGGCAAGGCGCTGTCGGAGCTGAGCCTCGAGGAGCTGCACGAGGCGAGCGAGCTGCTCGACGAGCAGTTCTACGAGCTGCTCGGGCAGCGCGCCTGGTTGAAGTCGAAGGTGTCAGCTGGCGGCACGAGCCAGGCGATGGTGCGCCGCCAGCTGCAGCACGCTCGCGAGCGGCTGGCGCGGGCGCGGGCC
>JASHQV010000353.1 GCA_030038955.1 Solirubrobacteraceae bacterium | reverse complement strand
TGCTCGACGTGCTGATCATCCCGGCGGCGCTGGTGTTCACCTACGGCAAGATGGTCGGCCGCCGCCGTCAGGGGTACGCGATCTTCGCGACGATGATGGTGATGTTCCTCGGCGCGGCGATCGTCTGCTACGTCGCCGAGGCACACGGCTCACCGGCGCAGCACGCCGCCGGACTGCACACCGCCGCCCGCTACGGCACCTCCGGCGGCAACATGGAGGGTAAGGAGCAGCGCTTCGGGATCGCCGGCTCGGCGCTGTTCGACGTGGTCACGACCGTCACGTCGTGCGGCGCGGTCAACAGCGCGCTCGAGTCGTTCACGGGCATCGGCGGGGCCGTGCCGTTCGCCAACCTGTCGGCGTCGGAGGTGATCTTCGGGGGCGTCGGCACGGGCCTGTACTCGATCCTGCTGTACGTGATCCTGGCGGTCTTCATCGGCGGCCTGATGGTCGGCCGCACGCCGGAGTTCCTCGGCAAGAAGATCGAGGCCCGGGAGATCAAGCTGACCTCGATCGGGCTGCTGGTGACGCCGCTGATGGCGCTGTTCTGCACCGCGATGGCGACTGCGTCGAGCGCCGGGCGAGCATCGATCGACACCGCCGTGACCGGCAGCGGACCGCAGGGATTCTCGGAGACCTTCTACGCCTACCTGTCGCAGGCGAACAACAACGGCTCGGCGTTCGCGGGCTACACCGGCTACGACGGGCTGTTCGGCAACGTCGCCGGCTCGCACGGGATCTCGTTCGCCGACATCCTCGGCGGCTTCGACATGATGCTGGCCCGCTTCGCGCCGATCCTGTTCGCGCTCGCGGTCGCTGGAGCACTCGCCGGCAAGCGCATCGCCCCCGCGGGTCTGGGGACGATGCGCACCGACAACCCAACGTTCGTGGTGCTGCTGATCGGCGTGATCGTGCTCGTCGGCGCGCTCACGTTCTTCCCCGCCCTGCTGCTCGGACCGATCGTGCAGGGCCTGACCGGACACCTGTACGCATGAGCGCACTGAGAAAGGACATCGCCGCTGCGACGATCGGGATGCTGATGTTCACGCTGCTCGTGGGGATCGGCTACCCGCTCGTGATCGAGGGGATCAGCCAGCTCGCGTTCCCGGGAAACGCCAACGGCCAGCAGGTCCACCTGCATGGCCAGCTCGTCGGCTCGAAGCTGATCGGCCAGAGCTTCGCCGACATCGTCTACAAGCACGGCAAGCCGGAGATGCAGGACGGCAACCCGGTCACCACGCCAGACCCTCGCTACTTCCAGACGCGCCCGTCCGGCACCGATCCGGCGGACAACGCCGCCGCGACGGAATTCGCCAACTACGGCCCGAACAGCACGATCACGCTGGCCGCGATCAAGTCGAACATCGAGGCCTACATCGCGCTCAACGGCCGCTACTACCCCGGTGGCCTGACCGCGGCCAAGGTACCCGTCGACGCCGCCGACACCTCCGCATCGGGCGTCGACCCGGACATCTCGATCGCCAACGCCGACATCCAGGCCCACCGCGTCGCCACCGTCCGCCACCTGCCGCTGCGCACGGTGATGCGGCTCGTCGCCAAGTTCACCGGGCTCCGCGGCGTCGGCTTCTCCGGCGAGGACACCGTCAACGTGCTCGAGCTCAACCTCGCACTCAACCGCCTTCAGGGAGGTCGTCGATGAGTGCCACAGCCCGCTTCACCACACCCGGGAGCACTCGATGAGCACAACCGCTCCCGCCACCTCACCCCCGGCGGCGCCACGTGAGCGCCGTGCGAGCTCGCTGCTGTCGGGCGAGCTCGCACGGCGGGCGCTGATCCAGAGCGTGCTCAAGCTCGATCCCCGCGTGCAGATCCGCAACCCGGTGATGTTCGTCGTCGAGATCGGCGCGCTGATCACGACAGTCACGTGGTTCAAGCAGCTCGCCGGCGGTCGTGCGCTGGGCGGCAACGACCCCTCCTGGTACACGCTGGTGATCTCGGTGTGGCTGTGGCTCACGGTGATCTTCGCCAACCTCGCCGAGGCGGCGGCGGAGGGCCGCGGACGCTCCCAAGCCGACGCGCTGCGCTCGATGCGCCGGGAGACCGTGGCGCGCCTGCGCGACGGCGGCGAGCGCCCGGCAGGCGAGCTCGTCAAGGGCGACATCGTGATCGTCGAGAGCGGCGAGACGATCCCCGGCGACGGGACCGTGATCGAGGGGATCGCGTCGGTCGACGAGTCCGCGATCACAGGCGAGTCCGCCCCGGTCATCCGGGAGTCCGGCGGCGATCGCTCCGCCGTCACAGGCGGAACGCGAGTCATGTCCGACCGGATCGTGGTCGAGATCACGCAGGAGCCGGGCCAGTCGTTCATGGACCGGATGATCAGCCTGGTGGAGGGCGCCTCACGCCGCAAGACGCCGAACGAGATCGCGCTCAACATCCTGCTCGCCGGGCTGACCCTGATCTTCATGATCGTCGTCGCGACGCTGCGCCCGTTCGGGCTGTTCGCCCACACGGCGATCTCCGAGACGACCCTGATCTCGCTGCTGGTCGCGCTGATCCCGACGACGATCGGGGCGCTGCTGTCGGCGATCGGGATCGCCGGCATGGACCGCCTCGTGCGGCGCAACGTGCTGGCGCTGTCCGGTCGCGCGGTCGAGGCGTCCGGCGACGTCGACGTGCTGCTGCTCGACAAGACCGGCACGATCACGATCGGCAACCGCCTCGCCTCCGAGTTCATCCCGATGCCCGGCGTCGCCGAGACGGAGCTGGCCGAGGTGGCGCAGCTGTCCTCGCTGGCCGACGAGACGCCGGAGGGTCGCTCGATCGTCGTGCTCGCCAAGCAGTACGGGATCCGCGAGCACGACATGGCGGAGCTGCACGCCGAGTTCGTCCCGTTCAGCGCGCACACGCGGATGAGCGGCGTCGACTTCGACGGACGCCAGCTGCGCAAGGGAGCCGGCGACGCGATCATCGCGTTCGCCGAGGCCGAGGGCGGGCACCCACCAGCCGAGCTGCGGTCGGTGCTCGACCGCGTCAGCCGGGAGGGCGGCACGCCGCTGGCGGTCGCACGCGACAGCCAGGTGCTCGGCGTGATCTACCTCAAGGACACGATCAAGGAAGGTATGCGGCAACGCTTCGATCAGCTGCGGGCGATGGGAATCCGCACGATCATGATCACCGGAGACAACCCGCTGACCGCCGCCAAGATCGCCGAGGAGGCGGGCGTCGACGACTTCCTCGCCGAGGCGACTCCGGAGACCAAGTTGGAGCTGATCAAGGAGCAGCAGGCATCCGGCTGGATGGTGGCGATGACCGGCGACGGCACCAACGACGCCCCGGCGCTTGCCCAGGCGGATGTTGGCGTGACGATGAACACCGGCACGCAGGCCGCGCGCGAGGCCGGCAACATGGTCGACCTGGACTCCAACCCTACGAAGCTGATCGAGATAGTCGAGGTCGGCAAGCAGCTGCTGATCACCCGTGGAGCGCTGACGACCTTCTCGATCGCCAACGACGTCGCCAAGTACTTCGCGATCCTGCCGGCGATCTTCGTCTCGACCTGGGCAACGGTCAGGCACGGCACCGGTCCGCTGCACGTGCTCAACGTGATGGACCTGGGGACCCCGCGCTCGGCGGTGATCGCGGCGATCATCTTCAACGCGCTGATCATCCCGCTGCTGATCCCGCTGTCGCTGCGGGGCGTCCGCTACCGGCCGGTCGGCGCCAGCGCGCTGCTGCGCCGCAACCTGTGGATCTACGGGCTCGGAGGACTGATCGCCCCATTCATCGGGATCAAGCTGATCGACCTGCTCGTCCATGGGGTGTTCGGGGCATGAGGCACGCAGGCACCATCACCCCCGCCTGGCCGGTGCTGGAGATCAGAGGACCGCGTGGCCTGCATCCATTAGCGTCGCTGCTGGCGCGCGTACGTGCCCCATCGCTGGACCGCCAGCTTGCCGCCGGCGTCGAGCCGTGGCGCACGCCGACCCACGCCGCCCGCTCCAGGCAACTGACCAGCGACCGCGCGCGACGCAGCTTCGCACGCTCACTGGAGCGACTGGTGGAGACGGTCGATGCGCCGCGGACGCCCTTCCTCAGTGCGGCCGTGCCTCCGTCCCGGGCACGGGTCCGCGAGGCGCGCCCACAGTTGCTGACGCTCGCCTGCAGGCTGCGCGGCAATGCCCCCGTCGACCCGCGCGGCATGACAGCGCTCAGGGAGCTGCTCGCCGACGGCTCGGGGCCGATCTACACACCCGGCGATCCCGCCACGCTGGGGCACCGCCTGCAAACGATCGAGGACTGGCTCGATGCGCAGGATTGAGCGAGGGTCGTGCCCGTTCTCTCGAGCGGATGCTCGCGATCCTGCCGCCGATCTTCGTCTCGACCAGCGCGGCAGCGACGAGCTGCTCGGCGACGAGAGGCGTCGATGAACGGCCCCCGGCAACCGCAAGGCCTCCCCGGCGCGGCGGGGCCGATCAACGGCCCGCGCGGTAACTACAAGGTCTTCCTGGGAATGGCGGCCGGCGTCGGCAAGACCTATCGGATGCTGCAGGAGGGCCAGGCAGAGGCCGAGCGCGGCCGCGACGTCGTGATCGGCTTCCTCGAGGCCCATGGCCGAGCGGCCACCACCGCGCAGGCGGTGGGCCTCGAGACGATCCCGCGCCGCCAGGTGAGCTACCGAGACTCGATCCTCTGGGAGATGGACCTGCCCGCGATCCTGCATCGCGCGCCCGAGCTCTGCCTGATCGACGAGCTCGCCCACACCAACGCCCCCGGGCTCGAGCATCCGAAGCGCTACGAGGACATCGATGACGTGCTGTCGGCTGGCATCGACGTGTTCTCGACCGTCAACGTCCAGCATCTCGAGAGCCTCAACGACCAGGTCACCGAGCTGATCGACGTGCGCGTCCGCGAGACCGTGCCCGACACGGCGCTGAGCCAGGCCGACGAGGTCGTGCTGATCGACATCACGCCCGAGTCGCTGATCGATCGCCTGCGCGCGGGGCTCGTCTACCCGAGCGAGCGGATCCCCGCGGCGCTCGCGAACTTCTTCCGCCCCGAGAAGCTGGCGGCGCTGCGGGAGCTGGCGCTGCGCCAGGTCGCCGAGGAGGTCGAGGCCAAGCGGCTGCCGGCCCCGGTCAGCTCCCGGCCCGATGAGCGACGCGAGTCGCTGGTCGACGCCAGCGTGCCCGGCGTGATCGGCGAGCGGCTGCTGGCGCTCGTGACCCCGCAGCCGCAGGCGCAGCGGGTCGTCCGCCGCGCCTGGCGCTCGGCACAGCGGCTCGGGGCCGAGATGGACGTGCTGTGGGTGGCCGACCATCAGCCGACGCCCGAGGAGCAGCGCGAGCTGGAGGCGCTGCGGCGCCTGACGAGCGTGCTTGGCGCCCACCTGCTGGTCGAGGGCGGCGACGACATCGCCCGCGTGACCCAGCGCGTCGTGCACGAGCGCGGGACGACCTACGTGCTGATCGGGGCACCGGCAGCGCGCGGACCGCTGCAGCGGCTGATGCGCCCGGCGCTGCCTTCGCGGCTGCTGGCGCTGCTGCCCGGCATCGACGTTCGAATCGTCGCCGACCGCACGCAGCGAAAGGCGACCCACGAGCGGAAGGCCCGCGACGAGCGATGAGTCTCTGGCTGATCGCACTCGTTGCCGTGCTCGTCGTGGCGGTCGTGGCCGTCGCCGTCGCCGCCACCGCAGTCGTGGCGGTTCGACGGCGCACCACCCCGAGCGGGCCCGTGAACGGCTCGCTCGCGCCTGCCCGCCGGATCCTGTTTCCGTTCGTCGCCGGCGGCCTGTCGATGCGCGCGCTCGACGCGGCGCTGCGACTGGCGCGCGCCGAGGACGCCTCGCTGGTGCCGGTGTTCCTCGCCTGCGTCACCTGCGACCTGCCGCTCGACACCCCGATCCCCCGCCAGGCGGCGGTTGCGCTGCCGCTGCAGGAAGCCGTCGAATGCCAGGCGGCGCGAGCCGGGATCATCGTCGAGCCGCGGATCGAGCGCGGACGCACGCACCGCCACGCGCTTCAGCTCGCGCTCATGCACGAGCCCTATGACCAGATCGTGATCGCCGCCGCGGGTGGCAATCAACCCGGATTCAAGGCCGACGACGTCGCCTGGCTGCTCGATCACGCGGCCGGCGAGATCGTCGTTCTGCGGGCGTCCGAGCACGACCTCAGCGCCACCCCTGCCGACGTCCCGGCGGACGTCGCTGCCTAGGTGTAGCTCCTAGGCAGCGCGGGTCTTCCTCGGCGCGGCAGGCTTGGGGCTCTGCCGCGCCTCGCTGTCGCGCTGCGCGCGGACGCGCATGTACTCGGGCCAGCCGCCCACGTATGAGCGCAGTGTCGCTGGCTTCTGGCCCGCTCGGCTTCCGGCGTCGCCTGTCCGGGCCGGGCCAGCGTCGTCCGGCTGCTCGAACGCGACCGTGCGGCTGCCGACCGCGTCGAGCAATGCCCGGTCGTGCGAGACCAGCAGCAGCGACCCCTGGAACTGCCTGAGCGCCTCCTCCAGCGCCTCGCGACTCTCGATGTCGAGGTGGTTCGTCGGCTCGTCGAGGATCAGCACGTTGGCGCCGGCGTCGACCAGGATCGCCAGCGCCAGCCGCCGCAGCTCGCCACCGGAGACGAGCTCGAGCGAGCGCTCGGCATCGTCGGCGCTGAACAGGAACCGCGCGAGCAGCGCCCGCGCCTTGCCGGGGGTCAGGCCCGTGGCCTGCTGGCAGGCTTCGAGCACAGTCCGCGCCCCCTTGACCGCGAGCTCATCGGCGTGCTGGCTGAGATAGCCGATCTTGACGTTGTGGCCGGTCCTGAGCTTGCCGCTGACCACGGGTCCCGGGTCCGCGGCATGGCGCGCCCGCCCCCGCGCCGCGGGGGCGGGCGCGCCATGCTCGAGCAGCTCCCGCATCCCGACCAGCGTCTCGATCAGCGTCGTCTTGCCGGCGCCGTTGGCGCCGACCAGCGACACGTGCTCGCCGCGCTCGAGCCACAGCTCGGCGCCGTCGAGCAGCACGTCGTCCCCGAGCGTGATCCGTCCACGCTCCAGCTCGAACACGACGCGGCCGCTGCGCTCCGGCGGCTTGAACGCGAATGTGGACGTCTCGTGCTCATCTCTGACGCTGCCGCGGGAGCTGCGCTCGAGCTTCTGCAGCTGCTTTGCCCGCGACTGCGCCTGGCGCGCACGTGTGCCCGCGCGGAAGCGGTTGACGAAGCGCTCGAGCCGTACGATCTCGGCCCGCTGGCGTTCGGCCGCGCGTCCAGCCGCCAGCTCCCGTGCCGCCTTCTCCTTGCGCCACTGGTGCCAGCTGCCGGGGAAGAAGCGGGCGCGGCCATCCTCGAGCTCGAGCACCGAGGTGCCGACCGCCTCCAGGAACCAGCGGTCGTGGGCGACCACGATCACCGCCGCGTCGAGCGCCACCAGATGCGCCTCCAGCCACTCCAGCGAGGCGATGTCGAGATGGTTGGTGGGCTCGTCGAGCAGCAGCAAGTCGGGGTCGCCGGCGAGCGCGCGACCGAGCGAGGCGCGCGTCAGCTCACCGCCGGAGAGCGTGCCGAGCGGGCGGTCGAGGTCGCCCTCCTCAAATCCCAGGCCGCGCAGCGTCGCCATCACCCGCTGATGCCAGGTGTAGCCGCCGGCATGCTCGAGCGCCGCCTGCGCGTCGGCGTACCGCGTCAGCGTCGGCTCCGCGTAGTCACCGCCCGCCATGCGCTGCTCGAGCTGCGCCAGCTCGCGTTCCAGCGCGAGCAGCTCGGG
>JASHQV010000352.1 GCA_030038955.1 Solirubrobacteraceae bacterium | reverse complement strand
GGGCCGGAGCCCGGATCGCCGGTGCCGGGGCGGATCACGACTGTCCACCGGCCGGCCCCACGGCCGGCAGCTCGATCACGAAGGCGCTCCCCTGCCCGGGTGCGGACTCGACCCAGATCCGTCCCCCGTTGACCTCGACGAAGCCACGCGCAACGGCTAGCCCGAGACCCGATCCCGCGTGTGCCGTCCGATCCGTGCCTGACTCGGCACGGTAGAACGGCTCGAAGATCCGTTCCTGCTCGGCGGGGGCGATCCCGGCTCCACCGTCGACCACGCGCACCGACACGCGGTCGCCCTGGCGGCGCGCCCGCACGACTGTCGCCGAGCCCGCCGCATAACGCGTGGCGTTCTCCAGCAGGTTGGCCAGCGCCCGCTCCAGCTGAACGAAGTCGGCGCGCACCAGCGGCAAGTCGGGATCGACTCGAACCTCGAACGGCGCCCCCGGCGGCTGCAGCGCCAGGGCAGCCTCGATCACCTCCTCGATCGAGCACTCCGCGAGCTGCGGAGAGGCGGCCTGCGCCTCCAGCTTGGAGAGATCGAGGAGATCGTCGATCAGCCTCGCCAGCCGGCTTCCCTCCTCCTGAACCGCGGCACCCAGCTCCTCCCGTTCGGCCGCGGAGACGTCCGGCGCGCGGATCGCCGCTCCCGCCGCGATCATCGCCGTCACCGGTGAGCGGAGGTCGTGCGAGACGGCGCGGAGAACCGCGGTCTTGACCGCCTCGCTGCGCCGCAGCCCCTCGGTCTGGACTGCCTCGGCGACGAGCCGCTCGCGCTCCAGCGCGGAGGTGAGGATCGCCGCGAGCGCCGGGGCAGCCGCGCGCCGCAGGCGTCCAAGCGTCGCCGCTGGAAGGTCGGCCGGCACGAACAGGCTCGCCGCCGGCTGTCCCCTGGTCAGCAGCGGAATCGCCAGCCGGCGCCCGCCTTCGGAGGCGGTCTCGTCGAGGCTGACCTCGGCCCAGCGTAGCCCGAACACGGCGGCGAGTCGCTGACCCACCAGACCGAGGCTCTCCTCTAGCCCAGCATGGGACAGAACGAGCTGGGCCATGTCAGCGGTGAGGTCGGCCTCGGCACGACGCTGCTGCGCCTCCTCGGCTCGGTGCCGCGCGAGCTCGCTGATCACGCTGACGATCACGGCGACCACGAGGAAGGTGATCAGCGCGACCCAGTTGCTGTTGTTGGCGATCGTGAACCGCCCGACCGGAGGCAGGTGGAAGAAGTTGAACGCGGCGGCGCTGAGCAGCGACGTCAGGATTCCGAGCCACAGGCCCCAGATGCTGGCGATCACGAGGACGCCCAGCAGGTACACGACTCCCAGCGACGCGGGACGGGTGACGTGAGCCAGTGGGTAGACGAGCGCCGTGCAGACAATCAGCAGGATCACCATCGTCACGACGCCGGAGATCACCGACGGTCGCCGGCCGCGCAACAGGAACGGATCGAGACGTCGCAACACCGAGATCAGCCTAAGGGGTCGTGCTTGCGGCGCGGGCCTGCGATCGTCGTGGCGGCTGCTCGCGACGTCTGGCACTGCCCCTACACTGACCAGTAGATGCCAGCACCGACGGAGCTTGCACCGGTCCGGATCGCTCTCATAGACGATGACAGCGGCCTCTTGACCGTCATCACTCGCCGCTTGGAAGCGCTTCACTGGCACAGCCAGGTGCTGGGCTACGGGCTCGCGCCTGAACGACTGACCGTGATGCGGCTGCACGCGCTGCTGGTCAACCCGGCGCTCACCGGCCTCGACTACGTCGAGCGGGTGGCGGCCGAGCTGCCCGCGATGGGGCTGCTGGTGGTCAGCCCGCGGTCGACGGTGGCGCAGCGGGTGCGGGCGCTGCGTGCCGGCGCGGATGACTGGATCAGCAAGCCGTGCCATCCCGAGGAGCTGCTCGCGCGCGTCCATGCCGTGCTGAGGCGCCGTCGCCTCGGCGACATGCCGGACGTCGAGGCGACGCTAGTGGCCGGCGAGCTATCGATCCGGCCGGACCAGTTCGACGCCTACGTAGGGTTGCAGCCGGCGGGCCTGTCACGCCGCGAGTACGAGCTGCTCCGGGTGCTCGCGCTGCTCGAGGGGCGGGTGCTCGAACGCGAGCGGATCTACGAACGCGTGTGGGGCTACACGATGGCGCGCGGCGATCGCTCGGTGGACGTGTTTGTGCGCAAGCTCCGGGCCAAGCTCGAGCAGATCTCGCCAGAGTGGCGCTACGTCCACACGCACTTTGGGATCGGCTACCGATTCGCCGCCGAGGCGCTGAACCAGGGGTCGCCGGCCGTGGCGGTGAAGTCGCCGGCCGTGGCGGTGAAGGAGGGGTCGCCGGCCAGAGCGGTGAAGGCGAAAGACGCGGCCGAGGCGCGCCGGTCGCCCGCCGGTGAGGCCGAGGTACGACCCGATCTGGAGCTGGTTCACTGAGTCACGTGTCGGCGAGAGCAAACATCCGAAACGTCGTCATCGTGCTGTTCCTGGCCGCGGTGGTCGATCTCGTCCCGCAGGGCAGCAGCGCTGCCCAGTTTCTGATCCAGCTGATCTCGCTCGCCTTCATCGGTGCGATCGCGTGGGTGGCTTCGCGGCTCTACCGCGAGCACCGCTTGAGCCTGTACTCGCTCGGCGACCGGCGACACGCCGTGATCTACCTCGCTGCCGGCGTCGCCACGCTCACGCTCACGGCCAGCAGCCGCCTGTTCGCAACGGGCATCGGCAGCGTCGTGTGGCTGCTGCTGCTGGCGGCCTGCGCGTTCGCCGTGTTCCGCGTGGTCCGGGCCGCGCGCGAGTACTGACGCTCGCCTGACGCTCGCCGCCCCGGGTAGCGTTGCCGGCCGGACGCCGTTGGTCCGGCGCCCTGCAGGCCGGACACCGTTGGTGTCCGGCGCGCTTGCACCTCCAGGCAGCGTTGCCGTCCGGGTGCCGTTGGCGGTCCGTGTCCTTCGGTGTCCGGGTGGGGTTGCCGTCGCCGGCCCCAAGGCCGGCGGCCATCGCCAACTGCTGATCGGC
>JASHQV010000351.1 GCA_030038955.1 Solirubrobacteraceae bacterium | reverse complement strand
GATCGAAATGGTCATGGGGACCCAGCAAGCATGTGTTCAGCGATGGCGCTGCCAACCTTTGTAGCCGCAGCTGTCATGATGTCCAGGTTGCCGGCGTACTTCGGTAGGAAGTCGCCTCTGCCTTCGATCTGGACCATGATCGTGACCGGCGATCTCTCGGCCTCGCAATGGACGAGAGTGACCCCAGGCACGTATTCCTTCAGCTCGTGCGCCATCGATTCGACGGAGCGGCGGATCTCCTCACCATCGGGATCATCGACCTCGGCGAAGATCGTGACTCGCATTAGGATTGGCGGCTGAGCAGGATTCAGGATGATGATCGCCTTCGCCTCCTTGGCACCGCCGACCACACGCACGCCGTGCGCGGTGGTCTCGGTGAACTCGTCGATGTTCTGGCGTGTGCCTGGCCCAGCACCGGCGCTCGCAATGGTGGCGACGATTTCGGCGTAGCCCACCTCGCAGACACGAGCCACGGCATGCACGAACGGGATCGCCGCCTGTCCCCCACAGCTGACAAGATTGACGTTGTCACGCGTGATGTGGTCGGTCAAGTTGACCGTTGGGACAACGTATGGCCCGACCGCGGCCGGTGTTAGATCCACAACCTGCTTCCCAGCCGACGCGAGCAGAGGCGCGGCGATCCGATGGGCAGCAGCAGAGGTCGCATCGAAGACAAGTTCGATGTCGGCGCGAGCCAGGATTGCTGCCAACCCGTCGGCGCTCGTGTCGATGCCCATCGCGACGGCGCGTGCAAGACCCGGGGAGTCAGCGTAGATTCCTGCCACTAGCGCCACCTCTATCACTGGGATCCGCTTCAGCTTCATCAATAGATCGGTGCCGATGTTGCCTGGACCGATGATTGCTGCCTTGACGGCGCTCACGGCTCACCATTTTCCAGAACGACAGATGCATCATGGCTCTCGATCGCAAAAGCGCGATCAGGAACTGGCAGCTTGTCGGGCATGGTCCTCACGTCATGCGCTGCCTTATCCAACGGCGCCTTTCTCCTCCAGCAGAGCATTCGCGATCTTCAATCCGATCACGACTGCGGGCATCGCAGTATTGGCGCGGGGAATGACCGGCGCCAGCGAGCAGTCCGCTACGTAGAGCCCTTCAAGCCCGTGGACTCGCCCGATGCCGTCGACGACAGCGCGAGCGTCAGACGCCGGCCCCATCTTGCAGGTCCCCACCGGATGGTAATAGTGGGCGCAGTTGGCATGGAGCGCGCGGCTCGGATCTTTGTCCAGAGCGAGCGGCCCAAGCTCAGCGCCGATCAACTTCGCGAGCCTCAGACTCTCGGCGACGGTACGCGCAAGCTCCACCCCGGACGCGAGCGTACCGATGTCACGTCCATCCCCATCGGTGAGGTAGCGGTGGTCAATCGCGGGAGCTACTGTGGGGTCAGGACTCCTGAGGCGCAATGCTCCACGAGAGGCTGGGTCCATACACGCGACCATGACCGTCCAGCGCCAGCTGCCGAGCCGCTCAGGGTCAGGACCACCGATCGGGCACAGATGGAGGTCGAATGCCTCACTGCAGTCCGGTGAACGCGCCTTTGCAATTGTTTGCTCCTCGGGGGCGTGCCCCGACCCAGCGAACGCTCTGGCCTCCAGCTCCAGCTCCTGCGTTCCGGCAAAACGCAGGGTAACGGTCGGATGATCGTGCAGGTTCTCGCCTACCCCTGGAAGCTCTTGTAACACCTCGATTCCAGCGGCGCGCAGCTCTCGGCTAGGGCCGATGCCCGAGCGCATGAGAATCGCGGGCGACCCGTACGTGCCCGCGCAGAGGACAACCCGGTCGGCCGAGAAGGTCACCTGATGCGAATGCACCTTCGCGACGACGCCGGTGGCCTGCATCCGCGTGATGCGCACGCGGTCGACCAAGGCCTGCGAGACGATGTCGATGTTGGGGAGACCACGGACAGGATCGAGAAAGGCGAAGCTCGCGTTCCACCTGATTCCATCCACCGTGTTCACCGGAAATGGAGCGGCACCCTGATCCTCCCACAGGTCATTGAGGTCAGCCGCCCTCGGAATGCCGGTTTGCGCTGTCGCCTCTAAGAAGGCTCGATGGAACGGCGTCAGCTCGTCGTCGCGATAGCGGCGGACGCGCATCCGGAGCGTGGCCTCCTCGAACAGTGGAAGGAGCGCTTTCGCCCCCCACGCTTCGTTGCCGGCTTTTGCCCACCCGTCGTAGTCATGCGCGCTGCCCCAGATGGCGGCGCATCCGTTGTGCGCCGAACAGCCGCCGATCACACGCGCTCGCTCGAATGGGACGATGCGCTCAGGGTACGTTGCACCGCTGTCATAGCCCCAGTCATGCGTCCTCGGAAGGGCGCGCGAATCCAAGAGCTCCACGGGCCAGCCACGATCCCCGAATGCGCCGTAATCCGGTCCGGCCTCAAGTACCAATACGGAAGCATCGCAGTATGTCGCAAGTGTTCCCGCGAGCGCCGCACCTGACGTCCCCCCACCAACAATTATATAGTCGTGATGACGCTCCCCCCGCAACGTGGCAGAAGGGCCCGTCG